>JBFFOS010000105.1:0-10513 GCA_041574375.1 Woeseiaceae bacterium | reverse complement strand
GGCAACATCGAGAACTTCACTGGCACCATCCAGGTGCCGCTCGGAATTGCCGGGCCGTTGACGATGGTCGGCGAGCATGCAAAGGGCGATTTCTACATACCCATGGCAACCAGCGAAGGCACCTTGCTTGCGAGTTACAGCCGCGGCATGCGTGTGATCAGCGAATGCGGTGGCGCCAAGACGACGGTCGTCAAGCATTCGATGCAAAGGGCGCCCGTGTTTCTCTTCGACGATGCGCTGGAGGCGCGTGAATTCGGTAAATGGCTGAATAAGAACATCGATTCGATTCGCGGTGTCGTGGCGACCTCATCGCAGACGGCCAAGCTAATCGAGATCGAGCAGTACATCGTTGCCAACATGCTGTACACGCGATTTTGCTACACGACCGGCGACGCCGCAGGCCAGAACATGACCGGCAAGGCCACGCTGTATGCATGCGAGTGGATACGCGCGAAGCACCCGCTGAAGCCGCGTTATCTTCTGTCCGGCAACATGGATACGGACAAGAAGCACTCCATGATGAACATGATCCAGACGCGCGGCAAACGTGTCATCGCGGAGTTCGTGCTGAAGCGGGACGTGGCGAAGGAGCTTCTTCGTATCGAGACCGAGTGGCTGTATCGTTTTCGGCAAATCGCGAGCATCGGTACGATGCAGGCTGGCGCCGCGTACGGCGGCGCCCATTCCGCGAACGGGATTACGGCCATGTTCATCGCCACCGGGCAGGACGTCGCCAACGTGGCCGAGTCCCATGCCGGCCTGCTCTACGGAGAATTGCTCGACAACGGCGATTTCTACTGGTCCGTGACCTTGCCGGCAGTGATCTGCGCGACATACGGCGGGGGTACAGCACTGCCGGCACAGCGCGAGTGCCTCGAGATGATGGATTGCTACGGCCACGGTAAGGCCGACAAGCTGGCCGAGATCATCGCCGCCGTCGTGTTGGCAGGAGACGTATCGCTGTCATCAGCAATCCTTGCCCACGAATGGGTCAGCAGCCACGAGAAAATGGGGCGCAATCGCTAACGCGTCGAGCGAGGTAACGACTACAGATCAGCGAGTCGGGATTTTGCCCTCTCGATATCCAGCACCTGCATTGCCTCGACCGGGGTCATTTTTACGGCCATTTCAAGGAGCTGCCGAGCTTCCTCCTCGCCGTCCTCGCCGTACATCAGGATGACGCCGTTGGCTCTTTCGATGTAGGGAAACGGAGAATCCGGACAAAGTTCGATCGCCGTGTCAAAGTGCTCCTCCGCGAGCCGGTTTTTCGCTCCATACTTCAGACCGGCCAGCATGCTGCCGAGCTTGTCGACGATCTCGGCGTGCCATGTCGCGAGCGTGAGGTGAGCCTCCGCATGATCAGGCTCCAACTCGAGACATTCGGTGACGCTTTTCCTGACCCTGGGAGCGACACCCTTTGCCAGCGCTTCGAGGATGCTGATGAACTGACTGTAACGCCCAAGCGCGACCGCCAGCATGAAATGTGCATTAGCGCTTTCCGGATCGAATTCGACAGCGGCTTCGGCGAGGTCGACAGCATATTCGAACATGCCCAGTTTCTCGTCGTCATCGTCTTCCAGGTAATGCGTGTACATCGTTGCTGCGAACGCTGCAGGAAGCAGGCATTCATCACCCTGTTTCTCCGCCGCACGCACCGTGTCACCAAAGCGACCTTCGTGATAAGCCCGCCACGCTTTCTGTGCTGCAGCCGAGTCCGGAAACGGTTCCAGGTTACCTTTGTGAAGCTCGGCCCAGCGCTTCTTGAGCGTGCCACCCGAGAGTTTGAACTCCGGGCCCGTGTAACTCACGTACCGTTTCGACATATCCCTCTACGCTTCGATTCTCTCAAGGCCTCCCATATAGGGCTTCAATACGTCCGGAATCCGGATGCTGCCATCCTCTTCCTGGTAGTTTTCCATGACGGCAATGAGCGCCCTGCCCGCGGCCACGCCCGACCCGTTGAGCGTATGAATCAGTTCCGGCTTGCCGGTTTCGGGGTTGCGACGGCGAGCCATCATGCGGCGCGCCTGATAATCGTTGTAGTTACTGCAAGACGAGATCTCGCGGTACTTGTTCTGGCCCGGCAACCAGACTTCAAGGTCGTACGTCTTCGTCGACCCAAAACCGATGTCGCCGGAACACAATATGACCTTGCGATATGGAAGATCGAGCTTCTGCAGAATAATTTCGGCGTGCCCCGTGAGTTCCTCGAGCGCTTGCATCGATGCATCCGGAGCGACGAACTGCACCAGTTCCACTTTCTCGAACTGGTGTTGGCGAATCATGCCGCGCGTGTCCTGGCCGTGCGATCCTGCTTCGGAACGGAAACATGGCGTATGCGCGACGTAGCGCACCGGCAGATCGTCAGCCTCGAAGATGGTCTCACGAGCGAGATTGGTCACAGGAACCTCCGCCGTCGGAATCAGGTAGAACGGCGTTTCGGTTGCGGTCTTGAACAGGTCTTCCTCGAATTTGGGCAGTTGCCCGGTTCCGACCAGCGCCTGCGCGCGAACAAGATACGGCACGTAGGTTTCGGTGTAACCGTGCTCACTCGTATGCGTATCGAGCATGAACTGGATTAATGCGCGCTGTAGCCGCGCCAGGGGTCCGGACATGACGGCAAATCGAGCACCTGAAATTCGGCTTGCTGCATCAAAATCCAGCTGGCCGAGTAACTCCCCGATTTCGATATGATCACGCGCTTTGAAACCCAGATCTTTCGGTTCCCCCCAACGAGACACCTCGGTGTTGTCATCTTCCGTGTTACCGATCGGCACATCGTCGGCGAGCAGGTTGGGCAGACCCAGTTCGACATCGCGCATCTCATCCTGCACTTCCTGCAGAGACGCCGAACTTGCCTCGAGACGATCACCCAGGTCCTTGACCGCCGCCAGCAGAGGCTCAATGTCCTCCCCCTGCGCCTTGGCCTTGCCGATACTCTTTGCGCTCGTGTTGCGTTCGTTCTGCAGAGCTTCAGTTTCAACCTGTAATGACTTGCGGCGTTCCTCGAGCGCGAGGTAGGCATCAACATCGAAAGTGAAGCCACGCCGGGCAAGGTTGGCAGCGATATCGGCTGCAGACTGACGAAGTAATTTGGGATCAATCATGGGTCATTTCTACTGGTTTTTTTGCGTGCGCGACGCTCTATATCCTCGAGCTTTTCCTTGATTCGTATCTCGAGGCCGCGAGGCACGGGATGATAATACTTAACCGGGCTCATGTCGTCGGGAAAGTACGATTCGCCGAGGGCGACGGCATCGTCTTCGTCGTGGGCATATCGATAGCCGTCGCCATACCCCAGGTCTTTCATCAGACCTGTTGGCGCGTTGCGCAGGTGCAGCGGCACCTCGAGCGACCCCTTCTCCTGCGCGTCGGACATGGCTGCCTTAAAGGCCGTATAGACGGCGTTGCTCTTGGGCGCACACGCCAGGTAGGCGACAGCATGCCCTATCGCCAGCTCCCCTTCGGGGCTGCCAAGTCGTTCGTAGACTTCCCACGCGCTGAGCGCCAGTTGCAGACTGCGTGGATCCGCATTGCCGATATCTTCCGAGGCAACCCGAATCAGGCGGCGTGCGACATACAGGGGATCACAACCACCATCAAACATGCGGGCAAGCCAGTAAAGTGCGGCATCCGGGTCGGTCCCGCGAATCGCCTTGTGCAAAGCGGATATCTGGTCGTAAAAGTACTCCCCCTGCTTGTCGAATCGCCGGCGACTGCCTGACGCAACCTCGGCAACCGTCTCGTCGCCGATAACGCCGTCGGTCGCGAGGTCTGCCGCCAGTTCAAGCAAATTGAGCGAACGCCTGGCATCGCCATCGGCGGCAGCCGCGATCGTCGCCAGCGACTCCTCACTGATCGTAAATGCGCCGGCAAGCCCCCTGTCTTCGTCCGCAAGCGCCCGCCGCAGCACCGCGAGGAGGTCGTCCTCGGTGAGCGATTTGAGCACATAGACGCGAGCCCGGGACAACAAAGCATTGTTCAGTTCGAAGGACGGGTTTTCGGTCGTCGCACCGATGAACGTCAACGTGCCGTCCTCGACATACGGGAGGAACGCATCTTGTTGCGATTTATTGAATCGGTGCACCTCGTCGAGAAACAACACGGTGTTGCGGTTGCTCATCGCTCGATGTTGTTCCGCTTGCGCAACGGCATTGCGAATATCCTTGACGCCGGCCATGACCGCAGACAATGCGATGAAATGCGACTCGGTGGTTGCCGCGATCATCCTTGCAAGTGTCGTCTTGCCTGTCCCGGGCGGCCCCCAGAAGATCATCGAATGCGCCCGTCCCTGCTCGATGGCCCGCACCAGTGGCTTGCCTTCCTCGAGCAGGTGGCGTTGACCGGAAAACTCGCCAAGCGAGGCTGGTCGCATGCGGTCGGCTAGCGGACGATCGTTACCGATGTCCGTGTCGTTGGCGAATAAGTCGGTCAATTCAGGGTTCGTCTCGAGTACCAGTCTTCAACACGCAAACCCCAGCCACCGAGGCCTGCCGCCGCGACTATCAGGCCGATAATTATACCGACAGTGTTCGCGGCGATGTCGATCCAGTCTGCCGTTCTGTAGCTGACCTGCAGCTGACAGAACTCGACCAGGAAACCGAACAGCACCAGGCCCAGCGCTGTTAACCACCAGACTCGTCTTTCATACAGCCCTGTAAACCAGACGGTCAGCACCACGAACGTCACGGCATGCAGCCATTTGTCCGCGTTGTGAAACCAGATAAGCGCCTTCGCCTTGCTGTCGAAGAACCAGAGCGCAGGCGAAAGGGTTGCGGCCAGTACGAGAATCAGAATTACCACGCTCGAGACTCGCCACAGGCCTGTATGCCTGAGTGGCAACATCAGGGCGAGGATTCTTCGACCATGACGGGCGTGCCCACAAGGTCGGCATCGTCGGGAACCTGAAACTCGAAGCGCTCGCTGTCGATAGGTTCATTGGTCGTCACGTCATAGAGTGCGACCAGTGTCGTCTGGTCCAGGTTGTCGAAAAACACCATGCGCGTCAGCTGACCGTTCATGAAGCCGAGTTCCATTCGTTCGAACCCGCTTTTTGTATCGACGGGAATCATGCGCACCCAGGTCGTACCTTTCTCAACCATGGAACCGTCGAAGATGAACTGCGACAAGGCATCTTCAGAGCCACCCAACAGGAGTGCCGGCGTGTTGGCCAGTGCCTTCGCCTGGGGCTTGACCGTTACCTGCGCCAGATCGACATCGTAACTCCAGATATTCAGCCCGTCCGCAACCAGCCACTGCTCGTAAGGCTCGAAATACGACCAGCGAAATCTGCCAGGACGTTCGATTTCAAGCGTGCCACTCGAGCGCTCTTGAACAATCCCGTCGGCATCGATCAGCGACTGTTCAAAGCGCCCTTGCAAGGTAATGACATTGTCGATGAAATCGTTGACGAGTTGTTCACCAACTTCATCAACACGGGCTTGCGCCCAGGCCACCGGTCCCGCGAGGCATAGTGCAACGATCGTCACTATTGAGAGAGATTTTTTGGTCACACGCTGGTCCTTGAGCTCGAGTTCGTCCGTTTCATTCCTCGGCCGGCTGTGCCGGAACCAGGATTTCCCGCGTTCCGTTCGGTTGCAACGGACCCACCAGGCCTGCTGCTTCCATTGACTCAACCATACGAGCTGCGCGGTTATAGCCGATCTTGAGGCGCCGCTGAACGCCGGATATCGACGCCTTGCGGGTGTCCATTACAACCTGCACAGCCTGGTCGTAGAGCGGATCCTGCTCCGCATCCGCGCTGTCCGCGGACGGCTTGTCAATGCCAACCAGTCCTGGTGTTGGACCAGACGGCCCCTCGAGAATTTCATCAATATAGCGCGGTGCACCGGTTTTCTTCAGATGCCGCACAACGGAGTGAACCTCGTTATCGGCGACGAATGCGCCGTGCACACGCACGGGCAGCGAGGTTCCTGGCGGCAGGTACAACATGTCGCCGTGCCCGAGGAGATTCTCAGCACCCTGCTGGTCGAGAATGGTGCGTGAATCGACCCTGGCCGAGACCTGGAAAGCAATGCGCGTCGGCACGTTAGCCTTGATCAGGCCCGTGATGACATCGACAGACGGCCGTTGCGTCGCCAGGATCATGTGGATACCGGACGCACGTGCTTTCTGCGCAAGTCTCGCAATCAGCTCCTCGACCTTTTTGCCGACGATCATCATCATGTCCGCGAGTTCGTCAATAACCACGACTATGTATGGCAGTGGCGTCAGCGTCGGGTGCTCGATCGGTTTTTCCTCGTCGAATAATTCAGGTGGCCTGAACGTCGGGTCCTTGATCGGATCGCCGGCGTCGATGGCCTCCTTCACCTTCCGATTGTATCCGCCGATGTTGCGCACACCGAGGGCCGACATGAGCCTGTAACGACGGTCCATCTCCGCAACGCACCAGCGCAGCGAATTAGACGCTTCCTTCATATCGGTAACGACCGGCGTGAGCAGATGCGGTATGCCCTCGTACACCGACAGCTCCAGCATCTTCGGATCGATCATGATCAGCCGCACCTGTTCCGGCTGCGTCTTGTAGAGAATACTGAGAACCATGGCGTTGATGCCGACCGACTTGCCCGACCCGGTAGTGCCTGCAATCAGGAGGTGCGGCATGCGCGCAAGATCGGCTACCACGGAATTGCCGCCGATATCCTTGCCCAGGGCGAGCGTCAATGGCGACGACATGTCATCGTACGCACGCGACTTGAGGATTTCGCCCAACGTAACGAGCTGGCGGTTCTCGTTCGGAATTTCGAGCCCCACGAACGACTTTCCCGGGATAACCTCTACGATACGCACGCTGACGACCGACAGTGACCGTGCGAGATCCTTGGCGAGATTAGCAATCTGGCTGACCTTGACGCCGGGCGCCGGATCGAGCTCAAAACGCGTAATGACCGGGCCTGGCGATACCGATTTCACCTCAACCTCGATACCGAAGTCGCGCAGCTTGAGTTCGACGAGACGCGACATCGCCTCGAGCGAGTCTTTGGAGTAGCCCTGCTTCTGCTCGGGTGGATCGTCGAGCAGTGACAGGGGCGGCAGTTCGCCTGCCTCGGCCGGCTCGAACAACGGTACCTGCCGTTCTTTTTCCGCGCGTACGCTTGTTTCCAGCGACGCCATGACCGGTTCAATACGCGGCCTTGCCCGGGTCGCTTTGAGTTTTTTCTCGACTTTCACGACATCCTGGCGCGCCGCCGCTTGCCGTCGGCCCTCCGCCTTGTCGCGCAACTCGCCAATTTTGACGACAGCCTTTTCGTAACCAACCAGGCACCAGTGCCCGACACGATCCATGACCGTGATCCACGAGATTCCAAGGAACAGCGAAATCGATGCGATCCACAGGCAAAACAGCAGTGTGCTCGCACCGAGCAGCTTCATCATATCGGCCAACTGGTGTCCGACGATTTGCCCGACGATGCCGCCGGCCGTTTCGTTAAAAGCGACTGGCGAAAAATGTAGCGTCGCGAGCCCACAGCTCGTCAGCAGCGTTGCCAGGAAGCCGCCAAATCGCAGCCCGAAATCCAGTTTGGTCAATTCGATCTGGGTCTTCTGCTCCCGGTAAAGCATCCAGCCTAGGTAAAAGACCATGAGTGTGAAGAGATAGGCCGGTCTGCCGAAGAAATTGAACAGAAGGTCCGCGACGAGTGCGCCGAAACGGCCCACGCCGTTGCGCACGACGGCATCAGTCGTGGTCTGACTGAAACCGGGATCAGCGGGATCGTAGGTAAATAGTGCATACCAGAGAATCAGCGCAAGCGCGCCAAATACATACAATGCGCCCTCGCGCAACGCCCGTTGAACCTGCGATGACAATCGCGATTCCGGCTGCCTTACTTTAGCGGCTCTTGCCATAAAGATTCTGTTTTCCCTACACTTGCCCAGCGAAGCTCAACAACGCGCCGATCCGCATAAAGCTTGCCCGCATCATTGCCCTTGAAAATCGTCTTCAGGATCGCATTTCCGGGGCCTGCGCGGGCAGATCATTGCAACGTCATATTACGGACAAATTATACATGAGTGACTCAAAACATTGCCGGGTTCTGATACTGGGCTCCGGACCGGCCGGTTATGCCGCTGCAGTGTACGCCGCGCGCGCCAACCTAAACCCGGTCATGATTACGGGTATCGAACAGGGTGGTCAGCTGATGACGACGACGGATGTCGACAACTGGCCTGGCGATGTCGAAGGTCTGCAGGGACCTGAGCTCATGGATCGTATGCTTCGCCATGCACAGCGATTCAACACCGAGATCGTCAACGATCACATTCATACGGCTGACGTCACAACACGCCCGTTCCGCCTCGACGGAGACTATGGGAGCTACACCTGCGACGCGCTGATCATCGCAACCGGCGCGACCGCGATGTACCTGGGTCTCGAATCCGAAGAGGCGTTCAAGGGGCGCGGAGTTTCTGCCTGCGCGACCTGCGACGGTTTTTTCTACCGCGGCAAACCGGTCGCGGTCATCGGTGGCGGCAATACGGCAGTCGAGGAAGCACTGTATCTGAGCAACATCGCTTCCAAGGTAACAGTCGTGCACCGTCGCGACGAATTGCGCGCAGAAAAGATTCTGCAGGATCACCTGTTCGAGAAGGAACGGGAAGGTAAGGTCGAATTTAAGTGGGACCACGTGCTCGAGGAAGTCCTCGGCGACGATGCTGGTGTCACGGGCATGCGTATACGCAGTACCAAGGACGAGTCGAAGACCGCGGACATCGACCTCGATGGTATTTTCATCGCCATAGGCCACAAGCCGAATACAAGCCTGTTCGACGGACAGCTCGACATGAAAAACGGCTATATCATCGTCAAATCAGGTATTGAAGGCGATGCGACAGCAACCAGCATGCCGGGCGTATACGCGGCCGGCGACGTGGCCGACCAGGTTTATCGCCAGGCTATAACGTCGGCTGGGGCCGGATGCATGGCCGCACTCGACGCCGAGAAATTCATCGACGCACTTGAAAAACAGGATGCCATCACAGACAACGCGGCCGCGTAGGCTGCCGGTGCCCTCTTGAAGGTCACCGTCCATGACAGCATTTCGTCACTTGCCCGCGAGGACTGGGATGCGCTGGCGGGCGACGACTACCCGTTTCTCAAGCACGCTTTCCTCGACCTGGCAGAACGCACCGGTAGCGTGTCGCCTGATGCAGGCTGGACACCACGGCACCTCGCATTGCGGGACGGCGGCAAGCTGCGCGCCGCGATGCCCTTGTATGAAAAATCCCATTCCTGGGGTGAATTCGTCTTCGATTGGGCGTGGGCACGTGCCTACGAACAGGCCGGGCTCGACTATTACCCCAAGCTGGTCTCAGCCATTCCCTTCACGCCCGCGCCCAGCACTCGCATCCTGAGGGCCGACAATAACGACCACGAAGCCGTCCACCTGTTACTCAGCGCCGCGACGAAACTCGCGACGGAAACGGATTGTTCGTCCCTGCACATCCAGTTTCCGACGAGTGGAGAAATCTCGCTATTTGAGGACGCCGGTCTCCTGATTCGTAAAGACTGTCAGTTTCACTGGCATAACCGCGGCTACGAAAAGTTCGATGACTTCCTGGCGACGTTCACGTCAGCCAAACGCAAGAAAGCGAAACGTGATCGACGGCGCGTCGCGGAGAATGGCATTCGATTCCGGCGTCTGCGGGGGATCGAGCTCGACAGCGAAGCCTGGTCAATTGTCTACGCCCTGATTGCGCGGACGTTCATGCTGCGGGGCTCTCTCCCCTACTTCAACCAGGGGTTCTTCGAGGGACTGAGCACGAATCTGCCCGACAACATTCTCGTCATCATGGCCGAAAAAAGCGACATGCCGGTCGCCGCCGCCGTTTTTTATGAAAGCGATACGACACTGTATGGGCGCTATTGGGGAAGCGACGGTCATTTCGACGCATTACATTTCGAGACCTGCTACTACCAGGGGATCGACTACTGCATTGAAACCGGGAAGCAATGCTTCGAGCCCGGTACACAGGGCGAGCACAAGATCAGCCGCGGGTTCTCACCCGTCGAAACGTGGTCCGCGCATTGGCTTGCCCACCCGCAGTTCGCAGACGCGATCGGACGCTACCTCGACGAGGAAGGCCGGCACATAGAGCGCTACATCGAAACTGTCGACGCTCATACGCCGTACAAATCGGGTAAGGACAACGGATGAGCAACAACCGGGTTATCTGGCTGGCAGAGGATGATCCACCAGACGCCTTCCCCCCTGTGGACAATGCTTTGCGCGAACCGGACGGCCTCCTCGCGGCAGGCGGCGATCTGAGCATTGAACGTCTGCTGGCCGCCTATCGACACGGCATTTTCCCTTGGTATAGCGAGGGGCAACCTTTGCTCTGGTGGTCGCCGGACCCGCGCTGTGTTTTTCGCAAAGGTGACTTTCACCTCGCGCGTCGGCTGCGGCGCGAGCTGCGGAAATCGGCGGCTGAGCTACGCTTCAATACGGTCTTTTCTGATGTCGTTGCCGCCTGTGCGGCGCCGCGCCGGTACCAG
>JBFFOS010000104.1:0-10594 GCA_041574375.1 Woeseiaceae bacterium | reverse complement strand
TACAAGATGTGTGCAAATGCATGCGCCGCGGCCCCGTTCAGTGCCATCTGGGTGCCGATACCGACCGCGCACACCATGAAGCCAACCTGGTTGACGATCGAGTAGGCCAGGATACGGCGCACGTCGTTTTCGAGCAGTGCATAGATGATGCCGTACATCACCATGAACAGGCCTACGCCGACCAGTACCGGCTCGCCCGGGAACAGCAGGATCAGCGCAAGCACCGCGGTCTTGGTGGTAAACGCCGAGAGGAATACCGAGCCGGTCGGGCTGGATTCCGGGTACGCATCGGAGAGCCAGGCGGAGACGGGCGGGGCCGCCGCGTTGATCAGGATGCCGATCAGGATCATCCACGTATCGAAGTTGTTGGCCAGCATTGGCTGTACGTCAATCGAGCCGGTATGAACCATCACACCTTCGATGCCAACCTTGAGGACGACGCCGCCCAAGAGGTGCATGATGGCGTAGCGTATTCCGGCTGCGCGCGCGCCTGGCGTGCCGCCGCACCAGACGACCACGGTCGAGAACAACGCCATCAGCTCCCAGTAGAGGAAGAAGGTGATCAGGTCGCCGGCAAAACTGACGCCGATGGCTCCCGCCGCATAAATGTATGCGGCCGCTAATTCATACCACTTCGCCTGGCGAAAGGCGTACAAGCCGCCGCCGAAAGCCATCACGGCGAAGATCGTGGCAAACAGCCTGCGTACCGGACTTCCCTCTATGGGTTCTATCAAATAGTCGAGAAAAGTGACGGTCGCCACAATGCCGTCCGGAATCTGCCAGACGGCCCACAGCGTGACGAGCGGTGTCCCGAGTACGAACAGGTTTCGCCAATGGCCACGAGTCAGTCCAATCAGGACTGCGCCGCCGAGCATGATGAGCGCCGGTGGGAGAACGTCAAACATCGTCATCTCCGGCGGCGTAGTAGTCTTCATCGCGTTTCAGGATGAAGCCCAGTCCCTTGGCAAACAGCACCATTGCAAGACAGGACAAGAAGCCGAATACCGCGCCAAAGCCGAACCAGCCGTCCGCGCCGAAGTAGCCTTTAACGTAGATGAACAGCTGCGCGACGACCGTCAGTGCGAGCACGCCGGAAAACACCCACCACAGCTTGCGGATTGTTGTGGGGCGCGCCAGCCAGTGATCCTGTTCCCTGTTGTCGTTCATAAAATTGCCTGTACAAGCTGTCGTTCAAGTGCGAGGACGGGACCGTTCAAGAAGAAGAACGCGAGCGTCAGAACTGCAGTAATCGTCAACGCGAGCACCACTGCGAAAGGCGCCTCGCCATGCTCCCGCTCAGGCGGCGTGTCTTCCTTGAGAAACCAGGCCATGAAGATGATGGGCAGGAAGTAGGCCGCGTTTAACGCGGTGCTGGCAATGATCGCCGCGATGGCGACGTAGTTGTTCGCTTCAAAGGCACCGGCGAGTATGTACCACTTCGATACGAAGCCACCGGTGGGAGGCACGCCGATCATGCTCAGCGCGCCGATGGTAAAGGCGGCCATGGTCCACGGCATACGTCGTGCGATGCCGCGAAGCTGGTGCAACTCGGTCTTCTTGGCCGCCGTATAGATGGCGCCGGCTGCGAAAAACAAGGTGATCTTGCCGAAGGCATGCGCGACCATGTGCACGGCTGCGCCAATCTCTGCCAGGGGCTTCAGGATGGCGGTTGCCATTACGACATACGACAGCTGTGCAACGGTCGAGTAGGCCAGCAGTCGCTTGAGATTCTGCTGTCGTAACGCAACGACGCTGGCGCCGATTATCGTGAATGCGGCCACGTAGACGAGCCAGCCGCTACTCGGCTCGGCGAACAAAAACTCCACGCCAAAGATGTAGATGATGACCTTGGTGACCGTAAAAACGCCCGCCTTGACCACTGCCACTGCGTGCAGCAGCGCGCTGACGGGCGTCGGTGCAACCATCGCCGCAGGTAACCAGCGATGCACTGGCATGACGGCCGCCTTACCGATGCCGAAAACAAACAGGCCAAGCAAAAGGCCGACAGCCGGACCGGCGATATGGCCCTCGAGGATGCCGCCTGGCGTGAACGTGCCGGTGCCGGCAACGGAGTAGGTCCAGATAATCGCCGGCAGCAGCAGGCCAATGGACGTTGTCAGCAACACGCCGAGGTAGACGCGCGCGGAGCGTACCGTCTTCTCGTCACCCTTGTGTGAAACCAGCGGGTAGGTGGAGAGCGTCAGGACTTCATAGAACAGGAAGAGCGTGAACAGATTGTCGGCGAACGCGATGCCGATGGCGGCGGCAAGAGCGATGGCAAAGAAGATGTAGAAGCGTGTCTGGTTCGACTCGTTGTTGCCGCGCATGTAGCCGATGGAGTAGATCGAGTTAACAATCCACAGGCTGGATGCCAGCGCCGCAAACAGCATGCCGAGCGGCTCGACCCGAAAAGCGATGTCGATGCCGGGCACGACGGTCGCAAGCGTCAGCGCCGGCCTGCCGCCCTGCATGAGTTCAGGCGCGAGGCTCCAGACGGTCCAGGCAAGCGCAGCCGCGGTGAGCATCGTGGTGGCCTCGCGGATGTTCGGGCCGATTCTGCTGGCCGCGGCAATGCCAACGGCGCCGAGCAGCGGCAAGGCCAGCGCCAGCAGTACCAGGTCGCTGCCACTCATGGCAGGTGCTACAGCAGCGTGTCCGCCGCCGACGAAGCGAGTGTTACGGGCACTTCCGGCACGAGCCCAAAGTACAGGTTCGCCAGTGCAGCGACCCAGGTGATCAGCAGCATCATCCGCGGCGCTTCGCGAATGGCAGATTGATCAGCCACGGGTTCAGCGAAGTAGATTGCCTCGATGATGCGCCAGATGTAGACGACCGCCATCAGCGAGCTGATGACAATCACCGCGACCAATGCGATCCCCAGTGAACCATGCTCGAGTGCGGCTGTAATCAGGTACCACTTGCTGATGAAGCCAGCCGTCCCGGGAACACCAACGAGGCTGAAGCCGGCGACTATAAAGGCGGCGGATGTCCACGGCATGCGCTTCGCAATGCCGCCGAGGTCCGACAGTCGCAGCCCTGCGCTTTGTGTCGCGAGGCATCCGACCGCGAGAAACAGTGCGCCTTTGGCAAGCGCGTGATTGAAAAGATGCACGGTGCTGGCCGTGAGCCCGGCCAACGTGACGAAGCTGGCGCCCAGCAGTATGTAGCCAATCTGTGCAATCGAGGAGTAGGCCAGCAGCCGCTTGATGTTCTGCTCGAACAGAGCGACGCCGGATGCGATCAGGATTGCCAGCACCGCGAGGGGCATCAGGAACCACGTGAATTGCGTATCGTGGTTGACGAGGTTTGGCTGGAAGACGAAGAAATCGAATCGTAGCAACAGGTAAAGCGACACCTTCGTCGAGCACGCCGCCAGGAACACGGTAACGGGGTTCGGCGCATAGGTGTAGGAATTCGGCAACCAGACGTGCAACGGGAATACCGCTGCCTTGAGCGCCAGGCCGATCGTAATGAAGCCGGCCGCGACGAGAATAGGCTTCTGGTCGGCGACCTCATGAATGCGAAGCTCCATGTCGGCCAGATTGAGCGTGCCGGTCATCAGGTAGATCAACCCGATACCAATCAGGTAAAACGTGGCGCCGATTGTGCCCATGATCAGGTATTTGAATACGGCCGGCAGGGCGCGGCGATCCGATCCGCCGGCGATTATCACGTAGCTTGCGAGCGACGAGATTTCCATGAACACGAAAATATTGAATGCGTCAGCGGCAACGGGGATACCGGAGAGGCCGGCAAGCGCCAGCAGCCAGGCCGAGTAAAACAGGGGTTGACGGGATTCGTCGATATCCGAGTCTATGCTGCGCCGGCCCGCGAGCAGCGCGAAGGTCGATGCGCCGGTGACGATCAGCAGAAGCAGTGCGCTGAAACGATCAACCGTCAGCTCAATGCCATAGGGTGCCGGCCACGAGCCCATTCGATAGGTATAGACGTTGCCGTCAAGCACGCTCATTGTCATTGCAATTGCGATGACGAATGCGAACAGGCTGGCGGCGACAGCTGCTGCGCGCGCAAGCCCGCTCGGTTTGAGGAGCATGACCAGCGGCGCGCTGAGCATCGGCACTATGACTTGCAGTGCCGGCAGGTGGTGCGCAAGAGTATTCACGAGCGCTCGCGCTCCTGAATTTCGTCTTCCTCGATCGACCCGTACTCTTCTTTAATACGCACGACGATACCGAGGCCGAGAGCGGTCGTTGATATACCGACCACGATTGCCGTCAGGATGAGTACCTGGGGCAACGGATTCGAATACAGGCTTACGCCATCCTGAAAAATAGGGGCCGTACCACCTTCAACCTTGCCCATCGTTATGTAGAGAAGGAAAACGGCAGCCTGGAAGATCGACAGACCAATGAGTTTCTTAATCAGGTTGCGCTTCGCGATGACCGCGTAGAAACCGATCATCAAAATGACAGCGAAGACCCAATAATAGAAGATGCCGAGAAGTTCCATCAGACCTTGCCTCTGGCAGCGAAGGCGTGAAAGACGCATAGCAAAACGCCGGTCACGGTGATGCCGACGCCGAGTTCAATAAGAATGATGCCTATGTGCTGGCCGGTAATCGGGTCTGATGCGAGCACGGAATAATCGAGAAAATTTCCCCCGAGTAGAATTCCGGCAATGCCAACGGCGCCGTAAAGAAGCGCGCCTCCGGCAACGAGCCATTTCAGAACGCTCATAGGCAATGCGCGCAACGCTTGCGATTCACCTTCAAGCAAAGCATAGAGAATCACCGCCGAGGCCAGGATCGCACCCGCCTGGAATCCGCCACCCGGGCCATAGTCGCCATGAAACTGCACGTACAGTCCGAACAGGAAAATGAAGGGGATCAGCATTCGTCCCACAACCCTTGGCACGAGGTAGTGGCGCAGCCCCTGGTTGGGCTCAATTGATGATTCCGGTTGCTCGCGTCTCGGGGCAGTGCCTGCGCTCAGCAGAAACATCACGCCTATCCCTGCCGTAAAGACAACGAAGACTTCGCCCAAGGTGTCATAGCCGCGGAAACTACCGAGGACCGCCGTAACCGCGTTCGGTATGTCGATGAGTTCCGGCGTCTTCTCGAGGTACCAGGGCGCGACATGCTGCTGCACCGGTGCTTCCGGATCGCCAAGACGCGGCTTGTCGAACGTCGCGTATATGACGATGAGCGTGGTGATGGTGACGACGCCCAGCGCCAGCAGGCGATTGCTCGAGCCACCACGCTCGTGTTCACCTGTCAGAGAAAGCGCGCCCAGGAACAGGACCGTCGAGATGCCAGCGCCAATGGCTGCTTCTGTCAGCGCTACGTCGGCCGCATCGAGCAGGAAGAAGTTGGCCGCCATCAGCAGGCTGAAAATAGCGGTCAGGATTACGGCTGCGAACAGACTTTCGCTACGAACGATTGCAAGTGCCGTGATTACAAGCAATGTGAGCAGGAAGATGCCGAACAATATGATCATGCGGATCTTCCCCCACGCTTTACGGGACCTTCGTCAGGTTGCAGCCCCGAAAGTATGGCGGCGCTCGCGAGCGCGTTCGACGCTGTCGGGCTGGTGATCAAAAGGAATAGCAGTATGGCGGCGAGCTTGATCGACGCGAGCGTCGCGCCCGCCTGTAACATGATGCCACCAAGGATAAGGACCGCTGCCATGGTGTCGGTAAGACTGGCTGCGTGCATGCGAGTATACAAATTGGGCATGCGCAACGCGCCGAGACCACCGATGAAAACGAACAGGCCGCCAGCGGTTAGCATGATCCAACTCAAGATATCGATCACCATGGTCATGATGTCTATTCGCCCACAGTCTTTTCTGCGGTTTCGCTGTCGGTTCGCTCTCTGATGAATTCGAGTACCGCGATGACGCCGATAAAGTTAATCAACGCATAGACCAATGCGAGGTCGAGAAAGTCCGGCCGCCCGTAAAGGAACGCGACTACAGACAACAGCAGCACCGTTTTCGTGCCGAACATGTTGGCGGCGAGCAAACGGTCATAGATGGTCGGCCCAATCAGTGCGCGGCCGAGAGCCATGGCCATCGTAATCAGGGTTGCAACAGTGACGGCATAGTACATTGCTATTTCTCCCGCAGCGCCTGGATGCGGCGGTCCATTTCGTTCTTCCTGAGTTCATCCGCACCGGCTTTGGTTAATGCGTGCACGATGATCTCGCCCTTGTGGACGTCAAGTGAGAGCGTGCCCGGTGTGAGGGTGATCGAGTTCGCAAGTGTTACCAGGTCAACGGGAGTCTGGCTGCTCGCCTTGATAGTCAGAACCTGCGGGCTGATAGGCAGACTCGGGCTCACGATGATGCGGGCAACATCCAGGCTGGACTTGATGACCTCCTTTGCCAGCCAAAACCAATAGCCGATAAGGCGACGGCTAAACTGAATTGCAAACACCTCGGTCTGGAAGTATTCCATGCGGTGCTTGATGTATATGGTCAGCATGCACGAGAAGAGGCCGAGTCCGAGCAACAGGGGGTTGTAGATTCCCGACCACAGCAGCCACGCCGCAACAAGCGGGATCAGCAGCGCCAGCATGCGGGTAATTGTCCGCGAGGTTGAACTCATCGTGACGATCTAGCCATTGTCATCCTGGTCGCAGGGATAAGCGCGGCGCAGGGTGGAAAATACCGCGTCGCGGGCCAGCAGATTTTCATAGGGTGTCCGTAGGTTCATCGTAAATTCTCCGAGTCCTTATTCGTCGACGTCTGATGCTGTAGCACGGTTTGCAGTAATTCACCGACCGTGCAGTGTTCCTCGATGGAATGACGCAAATGCGCCTCTGTGTTGATAACGTAATGATTGCGTCGGCCTTCCCTGGCGCGCTCGATTATGCCCGCTTCCTCCAGTTCGCCGACCAGCCGAAAAGCGGTTCGCTCAGTGATGCCGACTCTATCAGCCACATCGCGAAGTCGCGCATCCGGGTTGTCGGCGAGACAAATCAGGACGTGGGCGTAGTTGCTCAGGAATGTCCAGTTATTAATGGTCTCTGTCACAGGGTAGGGACTCGCAGTTTCCACGTAGGGTCGAAATGTATGACAAATTAGACCAGAAAACAATAACCAGATAAAAATGTCATATATTGAACGTATCGGGCTTCAGCCGCGGTCGGCAAGTCGCTGACTCGCGAATGTCTCATAGCGCACGCTCCGCGAGCTGTGCGGAGAAACCGATTTTCACGGAACTGATGCCCGACTAATTCGCCTGGAACGCTGTTGATCTCATTCTCGTCCATGAGGTTCCTGCTCGTGTGCGCGTTTGGCGCATTACCCTTTATCTTGTCCCACACAGAACAAAGCTTCACGGATGCGGTTTTCGAAAGTATCTCTGCGATTGCGACAAACGGTGCCACCGTGTTGTCGGGACTCGACTCCATGCCGAAAGACAGGTTGCTGTGGAGGTCGATGATGCAGTGGCTCGGTGGCCTCGGAATCATTGCGTTGGGAACGGCAGTGCTGCCATTTCTGAGAATCGGCGGCATGCGACTGTTCAATACCGAATCGTCCGACCTGTCGGAAAAAACACTTCCGAATACGCGCCGAATTCTGAATCGGCTATTGGTGGTTTATCTCACTCAGACCGGGATTACGAGACTGACCGCGGTTCTGTCGCTCGGACCAAAGATGTGCCGAGCGAGCAATTGAGGGCGACACCGAAACTGGCTAACCTGTCCCATAGGCGCTGACGGTTGCGGAGCTAGGTCCGTGCGTCAGCGCGGGTTATAGTCCACCGCAATGACGGTATTGAGAACAGCACGTTTCCTGCTATTGCTGCTCGGCGCGTTTGCGCTGTCCAGTGCGTACGCGCAGCAGGCCGAAAATGAGACGGCGCCGACAGCGCCGGAGCTTAAGTCACTGGAAGGTGACTGGTGGAGCTATTTCGCTGGCACGCGAGACGAAATAGCCCCGCGTGCCGAGGCTTTTGCGGAAAATCTCGCGCTGCGAATTGCCGACCTCGACGCAGCTAACGAATCTGCCGCGCTATCCGCGCTGGATGCGATTCAGGATAATCTGAGCGCGTACCTGGCATTGCTCGACGAAGACGAAGTCGAACTCATCGAGCTGCCGCCGCCGGCATTGAGTTATTCGATTGACAATCTTCTGAAGCTTGCTGCCAATGCCCGAAAGGCGCGCGCGGAGGCCGCTGCGGAGCGGCTCGAAGTCGAACGTGAGCAGCGCATTCTTGATGGTGCAACTCGCCGTCGTGACCTGGCTTTCAAAGATTATGTGGATGCGTCCGGCGACGATGCGCGCATTCTGGCAGCACTTCGTCTGATACAGACCCGGTCGGCACAGGCAATTGCCACTCGGCGGTCGGAACGGCTGCAGCAGCGTTACGAGCGCTCCGCAGCCCGCGCCGACGAGCTGTCGCGACGTGTCGAACTGGCCAGCACACTGCTGGCCCCGAGCGAAGCCGAAGCTGATCTCGCGCAGCTGACCGAAGCCGAGGAAGCGGCTGAACAGGCCGTCGTCCGGGCGCGGGAGCGGCTGCGTGAAGCGGAACTCGCCGCCATTGGACTCGACCTGGATACGCCGGAGGGCCGCTCACAGGCGCGTCTGCAGCAACAGAAGCGGCTCCAAGCCGAGGTACAGCTGGCGCTCGCACAGGTGGCGCTGGCAGGCCGACAGGCGCGTCGCTGGTGGACGGAATCGCAGCAGGATGCCGCGCCGAATATGGGCGCTTTGCAAGACGATGCGCTGGCGTGGTCGGAGCTGATACGCACGGTCGACGACGCCATACCAGAGTGGCGTCGCATCTCCGAGGACGAGCTTCTGAGCGTGCAAACGGCCGCCCGCGACGGGATGAATCGCGCATCACGACGCCTGCTCGATCAGCGTCTCGGCCTCGCGCAGGGAACGCTCAATGACATTGGAGAGTTACAGACGGCAGTTGCGGACCTGACGCTGCTCGGTGGTGCCGTGGACAGCGCGATTGCCGAGTACTCGGGCGCGCTCCAGTCTTGGCTTACGAGCGCCAGGCGCCAAGCAAAAGCGACCTATCTCCGCCTCGTCGGGCTGAGTGACGCGACCCTGTTCTCCATAGGCGAGACCCCGGTCACTGGCGGCGACATTCTGCGGGTCATTATTATTTTTGCGATCGCTTTCGTATTGTCGCGCGGCATTCGGCATGCGATTCGCCGATTCAGCACGACAGATTCGAGCGGCACGCAGGCCTCGCTCTATACGGTGGGGCGACTGACCCATTACACCATTATCATCATTGCGTCATTCATCGCGCTGTCCTCCATTGGTCTCGACTTCAGCAACCTCGCGCTGGTTGCAGGCGCGCTCAGTGTCGGCATCGGTTTCGGGCTGCAGTCGATCGTTAGTAATTTTGTCTCCGGCCTGATCATTCTTTTCGAGCATACGTTGCGCGTGGGTGATTACATCGAGCTCGATACCGGCCTCACAGGTACGGTCAAGGCGATCAACGTTCGCAGTACGCTGATCAATACGAACGACAATATCGATATCGTCGTGCCGAACTCCGAATTCGTGACCGCGCGGCTGACGAACTGGACCCTCGGCGAGCGCATCCTGCGCGTGCGTATCCCATTCGGCGTCGCTTACGGCAGCGACAAGGAGCTGGTGCGCAAGGCGGCGCTCGAAGCGACGGCCGAGGTGCCGTACACGCTAACCCACATGAAGGGGCGCGAGCCGGACGTCTGGCTCGTCGAGTTTGGTGATAGCAGCCTGAACTTTCTGCTGCTTGTCTGGGTTAATCGCCAGGGCGCCAAACGGCCAACGCGGACTCGAGCGTCGTACTTGTGGGCGCTGGAAACCAAGTTGAATGAGTACGGTATCGAAATACCTTTCCCGCAGCGCGATCTCCGTTTGCGCAGCGGCTGGTCGCCGCCCAAACCTGAAGATATGACATTCGACAACGAAGAGGTGCGCGAGGAAGATGCGCCTTAACGCCGCCCGCCGATAATCATTCGGAGATCTACGACATCATGCAATACAAAGCCATCAAGCTGGTCAAACGACCGACGCTCACTATCACGCCTGATCTGTTCGAGACCTTCGTTCTGGAAACGCCCGAACTTGAGGAAGGACAGATACTGCTGAAGCAGACACATATGTCGCTCGACCCGGCCATGAAGGGCTGGATGACCGATGACCGGAACAGCTATATCCCGCCCGTTGAACTCGGCGAGATCATGCGTTCCAGCGGCGTCGCCGAAGTCGTCGAATCGAAGCATGAGGGTTTTGCCGCTGGTGATCGCGTCGTTGGCATGATCGGGTGGACTGAGTACGCAGTGAGCGACGGTCAGGGCTTGAACAAGCTTCCACCTGGCATTTCGGCCGAAGCGGTTCTGTGTGTTCTGTCGCTTCCGGGACTTACGGCGTACCAGGGCCTTATGGTGATTGGCAAGCCGAAGGCCGGCGAAACGCTCGTGGTATCCGGTGCTGCAGGCTCGGTAGGCAGCATGGTGGGACAGCTCGCGAAGGCCGAGGGCCTGACCGTTATCGGGACGGCCGGCAGCGACGACAAGTGCCGCTGGCTTGAGGACGAGCTTGGTTTCGATAAGGCGATCAACTACAAGTCAGATGACTTGGCGGGGCAAATTCGAGATGCGACGCCGCGGGGCGTTG
>JBFFOS010000103.1:0-10628 GCA_041574375.1 Woeseiaceae bacterium | reverse complement strand
CTGCAATACCCGGAAAAGAACCTGATGGAAGTGCCCGAGGCCGTTGAATACGCGCGGGGACTGCAGGCCGACCTGGAGGCGCAGTACCCGGGGCTGACGGTCCACCTGACCGGCGTCTCGATGCTCAACAACGCGTTTGCCGAGACCGGTATGCAGGACGGCGCCACGCTGATGCCGCTGATGTTCGTCGTCATCTTCGTGCTGACCTGGCTCATCATCCGCTCGCTGTCGGCCACGGTGGCGACGCTCGGCGTCATCCTGCTGTCGACGATGGTTGCGATGGGCCTGGCCGGGGTCTTCGGCGTGAAGCTGACGCCGATCGCGATGTCTGCGCCGATCGTCATCCTGACGCTCGCGGTCGCCGACTCGGTGCACATCCTGCTGTCGCTGCGCGGCCTGATGCGCGAAGGCATGGCGAAGACCGAGGCGCTCATTGAGGCCGTGCGCATCAATTTCCTGCCGGTTACGATCACGTCGCTGACCACGATCGTCGGCTTTCTGTCGCTGAACTTTTCCGACGCGCCGCCGTACTGGCACCTCGGCAACATCACGGCCGTCGGTATCTTCGCGGCCTGGATCTACTCGATCACGCTGCTGCCAGCGGCGATCAGCCTGCTGCCATACCGCGTCAAGGCGGCCGAAGGCAGCGAGTGGTCGGTGCGGTCGATGGACTGGCTCGCCGAGTTCGTGATCCGGCGCTACCGCACGCTGCTCGTTGTCGTCGGCCTCGCGGCGTTCGCGCTGGTCGCGTTTATTCCCACGATCAAGTTCAACGACCAGTGGGTGGAGTATTTTGACGAGCGCATCGAGTTCCGCGTCGAGTCGGATAACGCGATGAATCACTTCGGCCTGTACCCGATCGAGTTCTCGATCCCGGCGGCCGGCCCCGGCGGCATCTCCGAGCCCGAATACCTCGCGAACCTCGAGCGCTTTACCGGGTTCCTGCGCGAGCAACCGCACGTGACGCACGTGTATGCGATCTCGGACATCATGAAGCGCCTGAACCGCAACATGCACGCCGACGACGACAGCTACTACCGTATCCCCGGCGACCGCAACCTCTCGGCCCAGTACCTGCTGCTCTACGAGCTGTCGCTGCCCTACGGGCTCGACCTGAATGACCGCATCAACGTCGACAAGTCGGCAACGCGGGTAACGGCGACGATCGAGCAGGCGACATCAGCCGAGACCAAGGCTTTCTTCGCCGAGGTCGATGCCTGGATGGGCGAGAACCTGCCGGACTACATGCAGGCCAAGCCGACAAGCGCCGCCGTGATGTTCACCTACATCTCGGAGCGCAACATGCGAAACATGGTGACGGGCACGATCGTCGCGATCGCCGCCATCGCCCTGATCATGATGTTCGCGCTGCAGAGCGTGCGCCTCGGCGTACTGAGCCTCGTGCCAAACGGCCTGCCGATCCTGACTACCTTCGGCGCCTGGGCGCTGCTGGTAGGCGAGGTCGGCTTCTCGGTGGCGACAGTTGCCTCGATCTCACTCGGCATCATTGTCGATGACACCGTGCATTGGCTGTCGAAGTATGTGCGCGCCCGCGACGAGCGGAATCTCAGCATCGAAGAGTCGATCCGTTATGCGTTCCACAACGTGGGCATGCCGATCGTCGTCAACACCATCATCCTCGCGGCGGGCTTTTTCGTGATGACCACGTCCGCATTCAAGATGAACGTCGACCTGGGGCTCATGACGATCCTGTCGATCGCAGGCGCACTGATTCTGGATTTCCTTCTGTTGCCGGCCCTGTTGCTGTTCGGCCGCAACAAGGAACAGCCTGACACCGTGGGCAGCGCTGAACTCGCGCAGGCCACGGCCTGACCCATTTACGAAAGGAGAGAGACCCATGAAAACCTTGGCCCTGCGAAGGAAACAACTGACTTCCCTGTTCCTGGCCGCCGTGCTGGGGCTGGCCGCGGCGACCAGTGCCGATGCCAATACCGACGAGCGAGGTTACGAGATCGCAGCCCGCTCGGACCGCAGCGACCTCGGCTTCGGTGACAGCTCGGTGGAGCTGCAGATGGTGCTGCGCAACGCCGCCGGGCAGGCGTCCACGCGCAGCTTGCGCATCGTGACGCTGGAGAAACCCGACGAGTCGGTGGGCGACAAGAGCCTGGTCGTGTTCGACACGCCGCGCGACATCGAGGGCACGGCGCTGCTGTCGCACGCCAAGATCCTCGACCCCGACGACCAGTGGCTGTACCTGCCGGCGCTGAAGCGCGTCAAGCGCATCAGCTCGGCCAACAAGTCCGGCCCGTTCGTCGGCTCGGAGTTCGCGTTCGAGGACTTCACGGCCATCGAGCTCAACAAGTTCGACTACAGCTACGTCGGCGAAGAACCCTGCGGCGACCGTGTGTGCGACGTCGTCGAGCGCGCGCCGCGCTACGAGAACTCCGGCTACACGAAGCAGGTGTCGTGGGTCGACCAGGCCGACTACCAGCTGCGCAAGGTGGAGTTCTATGACCGTCGCGGTGACCTCCTGAAGGTGCTCGAGCTCGGTGACTACCGCAACTACGACGGCATCTGGCGCGCCCACAAGCTGTCGATGAGCAACGTGCAGACCAACAAGCAGACGGACCTGGTCTACGGCGACTACACGTTCAAGACCGGCCTCGGCGAGAACGACTTCGTCAAGGGCCGGCTCAGCCGCCTGAGGTAAGCATGATGCGCATCGTCACCTTGTTTGTGCTCCTCCCCGCCGCGCTCCTCGCCCTTTCCCCCGCGCGCGGCGGGGAGGTAGACCTCTCGGGCAGCGTGGAGCTGCAGGCCCGGACGTTCTGGGACGACTCGGCCTGGGCCGGCCAGGACGACCAGGCGCTGCAGGGCTCTGTCGTCGCGACCGCCGAGATCCGCTGGTACAACGAGGCCGGCAACCAGCGCGCCTCGTTCATCCCGTTCCTGCGCTGGGACGCGATCGATGTTGAGCGCTCGCTCGCCGACTTCCGCGAGGCCTATTGGGCTTTCGAGGGCGACGGTTATGAGCTGCTCGTCGGCGCCAACACCGTGTTCTGGGGCGTGACCGAGTCTGTGCACCTGGTCGACATCATCAACCAGGCCGACTTCGCCGGTGACATCGACGGCGAGGACAAGCTGGGCCAGCCGATGGTCCGTCTCGCCCTGCAGCGCGACTGGGGCGAGCTCAGCGCCTACCTGCTGCCGTACTTCCGGCAGCGGACGTTCGCAGGCAGGGACGGCCGCTTCCGCCCGCCGCTGCCGGTGGATACCGACAGGGCCGTGTACGAGTCAGCGGCTGGAGAAAAGCACGTTGATCTCGCCCTGCGCTACAGCCATTACATTGGCGATATCGACATTGGCCTCAACGCGTTCTCCGGAACCAGCCGCGAACCGCGCCTCGTGCCGGCGCCCGACGGTCAGTCGCTGCTGCCGGTCTACGACCAGGTCGAGCAGGTCGGCGTGGACCTGCAGTACACGCGAGAGGCCTGGCTCTGGAAGCTGGAGGCGATCGCGCGCGACGGCGCGACGCACTCGTTCGCGGCAGCGGTCGGCGGCTTCGAGTACACGTTCTACCAGGTTACCGAGTCGGCGGCCGACATCGGACTCCTGGTCGAATACCAGTACGACGGCCGCGATGAGGCCGAGCCCGTGACCATTGCCGACAACGACCTGTTCGTGGGCACCCGGCTGGCACTCAACGACATGCAGGACACGGCCGTGCTCGCCGGGTTCTCGTACGATACCGACACCGGCGAGACCTTCGTCAACGTCGAGGCCGAGCGCCGCTTCGGCAGCGACTGGTTTGCCGAGCTGCGCTTGCGGGCGTTCTCGGGAGCGCAGGAGGGCGATTTGACCTTCTGGCTGCAGCGGGACGACTACGTGGAGCTGAATATCACGCGGCATTTTTGATTCGTGGCTCCCGGCGGAGCACCCTGAATGGGCCTATACTCAATAGCCATATGATCCGCAACCTGACATGGCTGCTGTGCGCTGCGTGGCTGTTGCCGGCGATCGCAGTAGCGGACCTCGCACTCGCCAAAGGGAGGCTGCTGGTGGCGACCGAAGAGGTACGCGGCGAGATCTTCGCGGAGACCGTGATTCTGTTACTGGCCTACGACGAGTCGGGAGCGATGGGCCTCGTCGTCAATCGACCGACCGAGGTCGGCCTCGAGGAGTTGCTCGAAGAGACCGAGGCCATCGGCGGTTACCGCACGACTGTCTACTGGGGCGGGCCCGTGGAAATGGACAGCCTCAGCGCCCTCGCGAATTCCGGCGCGTCGGCCGAGGCTGCGGAAGAGATCGTCGCGTCGGTGTATCGCGTGCCCTTCGATACCGCTCTGGAGAAGGCCTCGGCGGAACCCGCCAGCGCGCGGTTCTACCTGGGGTATGCCGGCTGGGCGCCAGGCCAGCTCGACCACGAACTGGCCCGCGGCAGCTGGCACGTGCTGCCGGGCTCGAGCGACATCGTCTTCGCGGACGACCCGCAAAGGCTCTGGGAACGTCTTCGGCCGATCGAGGAGTACGTGGCCTCGAGGGGGCCGGCAGCTGCTGTTTGGCGATGATGGGCTAAAATGTCGGCTACTCACCCGATGCGGTCATTGATATAACCCTGCTGATCATCGATCACATGCAACCAGCATCCTTGTTCACCGTTCTCGAATCTGTGGTTGAGAAACCGCAACCCTTTTCTGTCTACACCGCGAGCGAGCTGTGGACCGATGAGCATACGTCCGAGCAAATGCTTGCCTGTCATCTGAATGGCGACATCGATGTGTCGTCCCGGCGCACGAGCTTCATCGATGAATCAGCGCGCTGGCTGGAAGAGCATTTCCAGGTGTCTGAAAGTAGCCGGCTAATCGACTTCGGCTGCGGCCCGGGTTTATACACATCCCGGTTGGCCCGTCTCGGTGCGGACGTTGTCGGCATCGACTTTTCGACCCGGTCCATCGAATACGCGAAAGCATGCGCGAGTCGAGACGGTCTCGAGATAACTTACATAGAGGCTGATTATCTGGACTACCGTCCCGCGGGCAGTTTCGACCTCGTCACCATGATCATGTGTGATTTTTGCGCACTGTCGCCACAGCAACGCGGCAGGATGCTCGCAAAATTCGCGGGGCTCCTGTCCGATAGCGGTCGAATAGTGCTGGACGTTTACTCGCTCAGGGCGCTTGCCGACAAACAAGAGGGTCTGGTCTGCGAAAAAAACCAGCTGAACGGCTTCTGGTCAAAGGACCCTTACTTCGGCTTTGCCGCGAGCTTCAAGTACGAAGACGAGAAGGTCAGCCTGGATAAATACACGATCGTGGAAGAACACCGGCAGCGGGAAATTTACAATTGGCTTCAGTACTTCACACCGGAGTCGCTCGACCGGGAAGCTCGCGCCACCGGACTGCAGGTCGCTGAATTGTATGGCGACGTCGCAGGTAGCCCTTTTGATGCAGGCGCGGCAGAATTTGCGGTCGTGATGAAACGATATTGATCCAATGAAAAACACCGCCTTCTACCTGGGCCTGGCCTTGCTCTTCACGCACGAACTGGATGCGATGTCCAATCATGAATGGCGGGTTATTCCTTTGATTCGGAACCTGACCGATTCAGTCGGAGAAGTGACTTTTGTTATTGCGCACATTCCTATTTTCGCAATTGTCATAGCCTGTATCGCGAGCCTTAATCCAGGCACACGCAGCCTGGCAAGAGACATCGTAAGCGGGTTCCTCGTCGGGCACGTTTTCCTGCATATCGCATTTTCAGGGCATGCCGCGTATGAGTTTGACCTGTTATTGTCGCTGGTTCTCGTTTACGGAGCCGGCCTGTGCGGCGCGATGTACCTGGCAATCAGGCTGGCACAGAGGAACTCTCGTCCGTCGAGTTAGTCTTCGAAGGGCTGCTGGTCAGTACCGGCCGGCCAAATCGGCCCGTTTCAGCACTGATGAATGTCCGCTGCCAGTGACAGCATGAATTTGCGCCAAGGCGCCAGAATCTCGGTCCCGGAAGCGTCCGCTATCCCCCTGATAGCTGCCGTCGGCTGCGACGGGCTAAAGTGTTTGCTATTGAGCCGAAGCGGACGTTTATTTCCAGTTCCCCAAACATGCTATAGGCCGAGCGGCCAACTGACGAGCGACTATACTTTAAGATATCCCCGACTCATGGCATTGGAGAAAAAACCATGCGGACCTCGAGAATTGTCGCGTTAATTTCTGTCTGCGCATTGGTAAGTTGTTCAATCAGTATCGCTAGTGCAGCTGATGAGGGAGATTCAGTCCAACTTGTCCTTCAGGCCATATTTGCCGAGTCGAGCTCTGACGCACCTGAAATCTCAACACGGGAATTGGAACAAATACTTCAGGACGGCAGCGCCGTAGTTCTAGATACTCGTCCGCACCTGGAGTGGTCAATCAGCCACATTCCAACAGCCCTAAATGTAGCGCCCAAACCCGGCGTACCCATCGCGCTCTATACATCAGATGTTGCAGAGGTTGGGCGACTCGTAGACGGAGACAAGTCCCAGCCGTTGGTGCTGTACTGCAATGGTCCGTATTGTGGCAAGAGCAAACGGGTTGCGGGGGAGTTGCTCGAGGCAGGATACACCAACGTTCGCCGCTACCAGCTCGGCGCACCAGTCTGGCGCGCATTGGTTGGAATCATGGTCATCGAACCAGACGGCATCCAACATGTTTTTGAGAATGACCAAAGCGCTGTCTGGATTGACACCAGGGACTCTTCTGAATTTGGGAAGAGCAGTATCCCGGGCGCAAGAAACCTACCTCGTAGCGGTGTGCTAGCGGGAAAGGACGTCGGGGAAGTCTTCGTCGCAAAAAATGACGGGCGACTTCCGATGGAAGATCACAACACTCGCATTGTTGTTTTTGGACAGGATGGCAACCAGGCAAGGGAAGTAGCCGAGGCGCTCGCTCGCGAGGCATTTCACAATGTCGCTTACTTTACAGGAGGGTATGAGGCAATCGAGGCGCTAGTAAAATAGACATCAATAGCCGACCGCTTCTGGCCGTTAGCGGTCATTCAATTCAGAACGTTTCAGGCCACCTGAACGTCCGGTATTGGTGAGAGCGGACATTCACCCTGGTTGGATGTCCGCTTTCCACCCCAAAGCTGCCATTCAGCTAGAATGGGTCTGAACGACCGCTACTGACCCAAAGCAGTCATTCCTCTACAACCTTCCTGTGCACTGCAAATCAAAGATGAAATCAAAAATTCAGGCTCTGATTCTTGTTGCCGCGGTCACAGCCGCCTGCTCAACGCCTCCTTTACTTCCTGACGATGGCTTTGTTGACGTGCCAGGGGGGCGCGTCGCTTTTCGCGTTGTTGGTAGTGGGTCTTCCACACCTGTGTTGTTTATTCACGGTGGACCTGGCGGTTCCAGCTGCTCTTTCGTTGATAACGTGGGCGGAATTGCCGCGGACAGGCCAGTGATCTTGTACGATCAATTGGGATCTGGCTATTCCGACCGAATAGAAGATCTCAAGCAACTCGCACGTTTGCCTCGATTTGTCGATGAAATCGATGCGATTCGGTCAGAACTCAACCTGCAAGAGGTGCATCTTGTTGGGCACTCGTGGGGCACAGCAGTTGCGCTGGAATACTTGCTGACCGCGGAGCCAACGGGCATCAAATCTGCTGTATTTGTTAGCCCTATTTTTGGCACGGATCGTTGGATTGCAGATGCCAATAAGCTCGTGGCCGAGTTGCCTGCTGAGGCACAAAAGGCTGTTAGATTGGCAGTAGAGTCAGGGGACTTTGAATCAAGTGAATTCGAGGCGGCAAACGATCTTTTCTGGAACAAATTTGGAATCCGGACGCCTGACGAGCATTTGAATCTCGAAGCTTGCGAAAAAGAACCGAGTGGAGATTCGGGCCTGTACAGATACATGTGGGGTCCGTCGGAATTTATCTCTAACGGGACTCTCAAGGATTATGATCGAATTGGACGCCTTCAAGAACTGGAACTGCCAGCCCTATTCGTGACTGGGCAATACGATGAAGCTCGACCTGAAACCGTGAGGTTCTTCCACGAATTAGTCCAAAGCTCAGAGTTCAAAGTATTGCCGGATGCAGGTCATGTAGTTTTTCTGGACCAAACAGACATGTTCAATAATGCTCTGGCGGATTTCTTTGAAGAAGTGGAATCACGACCATAGTTTTGTTCTGCAAAGTAGACCCAGCCGCGGCTTCTGGCCGTTAGCTGTCGTTCGTTGCGGACTAGTTTCAATCGTCTGAATGTCCGGTATCGGTGAAAGCTGCCATTCAACCAGGGCGAATGTCTGCTTACCGCTCTAAACCGGCCCTTCGACTATACTCAGTCCAGACGACCACTAATGACCCGAAGCAGCCGCTGAATAACTATGACGAAAAGCGTAAATGTCAGAGTATCGACTCTAGACGATAGCGCCAAGATTTCGTCTCTCCTCCAAGCTTCATATCCGGAATTGATGCGGCCCGCGTACGACGCAAAGTTGCTAGAGCAAGTCTTGCCTAGAATGACTGTAGCTCAATCGAGACTGCTGGAGTCAGGCAGCTATTACGTCGCTGAGGCCTCAGGCGGCGCAATCGTTGGATGCGGCGGATGGACGAAAGAAAGGCCTGGGACCGGTGAGATTATGGCCAAAGTGGGCCATATCCGTCATTTCGGCGTACATCCTGAATGGACCAGGTGCGGCGTGGGAAAAGCGCTTTATACGCGATGTGAGCTTGATGCCAGAGATGCTGGGCTGTCGCAGTTTGAATGTTACGCATCGCTGAACGGGGAAGCATTCTACGCTGCGCTCGGCTTTAGGCGATTGGCAGAAATTGACGTAGATATGTTCGACGGATTGCGTTTTCCGAGCGTGCACATGGTTGCAGATATTTGAGCGCCTCTTGGCAGAGGCTGCTTCTGGCCGTTAGCTGACATACAGATCAGGCCTTTCCAGAGCTTCTGAACGTCCGGTATCGGTCAGAGCGGACATTCCCCTGGCTGGATGTCCGCCAAGCACCCAAAAGCGGACAATGGGCCACGATTGGTCTGAACGATCGCTACTGACCCAAAGCGGACATTCGTAATCACATATGAATCGGGTAATTCGACTCGAGCCATAATGGCAGTGTTAAATTGTCGCGGCAGCATGCGGGTGGTAGATTCAGGATACAGCAACCAATAAGTCCGCCTTCAGGCGCAGCCGGAAACCCGCAGGTCTCGGGCTGTTCCGAGAAGCCGGTGATCATGTCTCGATGGCCTTCTGGAGCGGGGGTTACAGGGAATCGGCCACACAATAGGGGAAATAGTAATGAAGAAGCCGTTGCAGTCATTATTGGTCGCGTTATTGCCTATCTTTTTGCTCGCAGGGGGTAACGCAGTAGCAGGCAAGCCGCCGGGTTATTTCGTGGACGAGACCAAACTGCCGTTTGAAGCACGCCCGGGGGCTACGGCCTATTGGGGCGTACATACCGGTGCTGGTTACCGAATTGAGGTGCCAGACAACTGGAACGGAGTTTTGGTCGTGTGGGCCCATGGCTTTCGAGGTACCGGGCTCGAGCTCACCGTCGAAAATCATCCGTTACGCGAGTTCTTGATCCCCAGCGGTTATGCATGGGCGGCATCGAGCTACCGTCGCAACGATTACGACATCACCAGCGGTGTTCAGGATACACATGCACTGACAAAACGCTTCAATGGCATCGTCGGCAAGCCGGACAAGGTGTATCTCACTGGTGCGTCGATGGGTGGTCATGTCACGGCAGTGGCAATTGAGCAGTATCCTGATACCTACGATGCGGCGATGCCGATCTGCGGCGTACTCGGCGACTACGAACTGTTCGATTACTTCCTGGATTTCAACGTGGCTGCGCAGCAGCTAGGTGTTGGCGGCTCGCAATATCCGGTTGACCCAATTCCGTACCTATTCGGGACGGTGCCAGCGATTAAGAGCAACCTGGAGCTCTTTCCTGGAGGCTGGCCGGTCTTTCTGAACGCTGATGGAGTGAATCTGAAATCGCTTACCGAGATTCGAAGCGGCGGTGACCGACCGAATTTCGACGAGGCCTGGTTCTTCTGGAACTCTTTCCCGGAATTTGCGTCCGGGCCCGGCAACTTCCTGTTCGATCTCGCCATCGGTGACGGCACGTTGCCGCGCACACCGGGTGTCGGCGTTGACAATGCCGATGTGGTCTATCAGTTCGATAGCGACCCGGTGCTGTCTGTCGACGAACAGAACTTCAACAACGCCATCGTGCGTGTCGCCGCCGATCCGCAGGGCCGCAACCCCAACGGCTTGTCCCAAGTGCCGGTCATCTCGGGGAATATTCGGATACCGGTTTTGACCTTGCACAATCTGGGTGATCTGTTCGTGCCAGTTCTCAATGAGGTGGAATACGCATCGCGTGTCGCGGCAAACGGAAAAAGCGACTTGCTGGTGCAGCGCGCAATTCGCGGCGTTGGCCACTGCGATTTTACAGGGACAGAACTGGTCACAGCCTTCTCAGAATTGGCGGCCTGGGAGAGTTCCGGGCTGAAACCAGCCGGCGATAACTGGCTCGATCCAGCTGAAGTGGCCAACCCGGAATTCGGTTGTGAATTCACGGACGGACCACATCTATTAGGCACACCCTGTCCGTAATCACAAATTGACGCATTGAGAATCCTGCTTCGGCGGGTTTCTCTTTGT
>JBFFOS010000102.1:0-10672 GCA_041574375.1 Woeseiaceae bacterium | reverse complement strand
GCCGTCATCAAACCAACAGGCACAGCGACAACCATCGCAATGCTGGTGATCAACAGCGTTCCGGTGAACAACGGCACCGCCCCGAAGCTGCCCGATGAACCGACCTGGTCAGCACGGATTGCCATCTGCGGGCTCCAGTTGAGCCCAAAGAGGAATTCCGTCATTGGCACTTTCTGGAAGAAGCGAATGGCCTCGAACAATACCGACAGGACAATGCCAACCGTCGAAAAAATCGCGATACTCGATGCCGCGATCAGGAACCACCGGACCACCCGTTCGACGCGGTTGCGGGCACGCAGATCAGGGTGAATCTGACGCCACGCGTGTGCCCCGCCGAGTCCCGCTACACCCAACGCGAGGACAGCGAGAATCTGCTGGCTCTTGACCGCATAGGCGTTGAACCGGGCGGCGGCAGCCTGGAGCATCTCGTCGGCATCAACACTGATCACGTCGCCGGATGCCAGGTTCTGGATATTGTTGACGAGCAGGTTCAGCTCGCCTGCTGGCAAACTACGATACGACTCCGGCAAGCCACTGACGACCATCGATATGATAAGGCGTGGCTCAATCACCATCCACAGAAGCAATAGCGCAAGCGCTGGCAGTGCGACCCAGATGGCAACGTAGTAGCCGTAGTAACCTGGCAAAGAATGCAGAGCCATACCATGCCCTGGACCACCCACGAGCGACAGCGACCGACCACGTCCGAAATAGAACGCAGCGATCGCCATGAAACCGAGCAGGAGGATGAGCGTAGTGCTTTGCATTTTTTAGTTTTGGCAACGAACGGCGGCGACCCGGATTGGATCGCCGCCAGAATCGCGATGATAACCTTTGATATTTATTGCCTGACCATTGACATGGGCGTCAGGTCACGGACAGCCATCGCAACCGCGCTGCGCTCTTCGTCGGGCATCGGTATCAGGCCGCGATCGGACAGGTAGCCCTCTTCGCCCCACGCACGCTCACTCGTAAACTCTCGCAGGAATCCACGCAGGCCCGGGATGACATCGACATGGGCTTTCTTCACATAGAAGAACAGCGGGCGCGAGACCGGGTAATGGCCGTCAGCAATGGCGTCGAACGTCGGCGCCACGCCGTCGATCAGCGAACCTTTGACCTTTTCCATGTTCTGGTCGAGGAAGCTGAAGCCGAAGATACCGAACGCGTTCGGGTTGGCCTGCAGTTTCTGCACGATCAGGTTGTCGTTTTCGCCGGCTTCCACGAAAGCGCCGTCTTCGCGAATCGTATGACAGATGGCTTTGTACTTGTTGCTATCGGATTTTTTGAGGGCGGCAATCCACGGCGTGACTCTGCAACCGCCTTCCATCGCGAGCTCGACGAACGCATCGCGCGTTCCCGAGGTCGGCGGCGGTCCCAGTACTTCGATCCCGGTAGCCGGCAGCTCGGGATTCACATCCGCCCACGTTGTGTACGGGTTCTCGATCAGCTCGCCCTCGGCGTCGCCCGGTACTTCCTTGGCCAATGCGAGGAAGATATCGGCGCGTGACAATTTCATTGTGTCTGCGCTGATAGCGTTGGCAAAAACGATGCCGTCATAACCGATTTTGACTTCAATTATTTCGGTCACACCGTTCTCTGCGCAAGTCTCGACTTCCGACGACTTGATGGCGCGCGACGAGTTGGTGACGTCAGGATAGTCGACACCGACGCCGTCACAGAACAGCTTGAGGCCGCCGCCCGAACCCGTCGATTCGATCTTCGGGGTTTTGAATTCGCTACTGCGACCGAAACGCTCGGCAACGACTGTGGCAAACGGATAGACTGTCGACGAACCGACGACGTAGACGTAGTCGCGACCGGCCTGTGCGAAAATGCTGGCCGAAAATGCCAGGCCAAGTACGGCAGTGGCAGTCAGGGTGGCAGCTTTGCGATGAACACTCAATTCGGATACTCCCAGGTGATGGACATCATGCGCAAAGCTTAAGTGTGAAATGTTACCGAATTGTTGCAATACTCAGCCGATGATGACCGAACTCTCTGATCCCACCATTGACCTGCTTTGTGAGCTGATCCGGCGCCGTTCTGTGACGCCGGACGATGCCGGCTGCCAGGCCTTGATGGTCGAGCGGCTCGAAAAGCTCGGATTCACCTGCGAAACCATGCAATTCAATGACGTGACCAACCTCTGGGCTCGTCGTGGGCATGAGGCTCCGGTCCTGTGTCTGGCCGGGCACACGGACGTCGTGCCTCCGGGCAATGAGGATGAGTGGCATGACGATCCTTTCGAGCCGGTGTTCAGGAACGGCATGCTCTACGGTCGTGGCTCGGCTGATATGAAAAGTGGTCTGGCGGCGATGACCGTCGCGATCGAGCAGTTTCTTGCGGAAAACCCGAATCACGCTGGCAGCATCGCGTTACTGATTACCAGCGATGAGGAAGGACGTGCACGGGACGGCACGCTCAAGGTCGTCGATGCTCTCTCCGAACGCGACGAGCACATCGACTGGTGCGTGCTTGGGGAGCCGTCCAGCCAGTCCGAACTCGGCGATATCGTCCGAATCGGCAGGCGAGGTTCACTAAGCGGGATTTTGACTGTCAGAGGCGTCCAGGGGCACGTTGCGTATCCACAACTGGCCGACAACCCGATCCGTCGGTTTGCGCCGGTCCTGGCCGAGCTTCATGAGATTGTCTGGGATGACGGCAACGAGTTCTTTCCACCGACCAGCTTCCAGGTTGTCGATGTACGCGCCGGCATTGGCGCGCCCAATGTCACGCCCGCTGAACTGTCGGCGAGATTCAATTTTCGCTATTCGACCGTTTGGACCCACGAATCGCTGCAGAAAAAAGTGGAGTCAGTGTTCGATGCGCATGCCATCGACTATGAACTGAAGTGGCACTTGTCCGGAAAGCCGTTCCTCACCCAGCCGGGTAAGCTGATCAATGCCGTTGTCCAGACTGTTAGGGAACACACGGGACGAACTCCGGAACTATCGACGGGAGGTGGCACTTCCGATGGCCGCTTCATCTCACCGGCCGGAGTCGATGTCGTGGAACTGGGACCAGTTAACGCATCGATTCACAAGATCAATGAGCACGTCAAAGTCGATGATGTCATCACGCTGACCAATATGTACAAACGAATCATCGAGTTGATGCTGCTGTAACCGCAGCCAACCAACATCGACACAGGCGATCGGTCGACATGTTTAACGGCGGACTGTCTCGCCGTCAAACATCTCGCCCGCTCGCTTACGGCCCATGACACGGGTGATTGCGGCGGGCACGACATTTCTCACAAAGCGAGTTATCGCAGATTGTCCGAGCGACTGAGATGTGTCGTGACCGGCGCCGCTATGACTTGAATGATTTTGGGTCAGGCTTTGCGGAAGTTATTCCATAGGCCGGCGATACCGAGTCCACCGAGTCCGATGATCACCCAGCTTGGCATCGACAAGCCAAGCAGCCGCCAGACGACCTCGGCGCACTCGCCGGAGCCCTTGAAAATCATGCCGAGCGCGTCGAAGAGCGCGAAGTTGTCCATGATGTATTCGAAACCGGGGCCGCAGGAGGGAACTTCGCCGGACGGCATGTTCTGCAACCTCACGTGCCAGATCGCAACACCGACGCCAAAACCGGCAGCAAGAGCAACGAGCGCCGCGTAAACTCTGGAACCGGTTTGTCCCGGATTCTGCAGCGCAGCAAGCAGGAACACGATGCCGAGCGAGATCGTCGCGACGCGCTGAAAAACGCAGAGCGGGCACGGTTCTAGATACAGCACGTACTGGGCGTAAAGAGCGAATCCCATCATGCCTGCACAAGCAAAAAAGCCTGCCAGATTCAGCAGGCGCCTGTTCGGAAGTGTCATTGGTTATGAATCGGAATCTGAAGTTTCGGGGGTGTGAGTATGCCGCACATCCCTGCCCTGCACCATATATATGACGTACTCACAGATATTCTTGGCATGGTCACCGATGCGCTCGAGTGAGCGCGCGCACCACGTTACATTCATGACGCGCTTGATGGACCGGGGATCCTCCATCATGAAGGTGATACATTGCCGCTGGATCGCTTCGTACTCTTCGTCGACAACCTGGTCCTCACGTACAACGTCCCAAGCCGCTTCGACATCGAGCCGTGCAAACGCATTCATGGCGTCACGCACCATGTGTGCAACGTGTTGGCCCAGCGTCTTGAGCTCACGGTACGAGTCTGACGGCCTGTCCATTGCGGCAAGCTTGGACGCGAGGAAACCGATTTTCTCGGCTTCATCACCGATCCGCTCAAGGTCCGTAATCGTCTTGATGATTGCAACGATCAAACGCAGATCACCGGCGGCCGGAGCGCGGGTCGCCAGGATGCGGCCGCACTCTTCGTCAATATTGACCTCAAGATTATTGACCTTGTAATCATCATGAGCGACCTTGAGACCAAGCTCACTGTCGCCGCTCACGATCGCCTTGATCGCCAGCGACAGCTGCGATTCAACAAGTCCGCCCATCGCCAGGACATTATTGCGAAGGTCCTCGATATCCTTGTTGAATCGGCGTGAAATGTGGTGTGTCAGATCGGATGGATCCATGGTGATACTTCGCTTACTCAGGTTGTAACGAGCCTACTTCCATTTCCATTGCATGTCGATCATCAGGCGGTTGTAGTCGCTCTTGCTGCCCGACGTAATATCAACCTCGTTGATGAAGTACTGTGCACCGATAGCGAGGGACTTGTTTATGCCGTAATTGAGTTGCAACCAGTGCCCCTTGTTGTCGGTTCCGCCACCGCCGAAGTCGGAATCTGCCAGCAAACCAATCATGGAGTCAGCCTCTTTGTCTGCATAGTAGTAGGTGAACTGCATTTCGCCGCGGTCCTTTGCCTGACCAAGCTTGGTGCCCAGCAGCCAGCCGGTATCGTTATCCGACGGGTCACTGTTGTTGACGTAGTCGAAGAACACGAGTGCCGGCCAGTCTCCGATATCGAATGATGCCTCTGCAAAAACCTGGGTCAGGTCATAGTCGTAGAGATATACGCAGGTCGTATCCGGCGTGGTACCACATGCAGCACCGCCAACCTCGACCGCCGTGTTGCCGAAAAAATCACCGGGATCAGTCGGGTCGCCGTAGTTCGTCTCCTTACCTTTGGTCGGAATGGAGTAGTAGCCAATGCCACCAGTCAACTTCACGTCGCCAACGCTGGCAGTCGCACCGAATTGCCCACCCCAGCTAAAGTTCTTGTTACTTTGCTTTGAGTCGCCCTCGAGGTAATTGCCGAGTACGTTCACAAAGTACCAGTCGCGCTGATACTTCAACGCCAGGCCTTCGGGCGTCCAGTCACCATCCCAGGTTAACGCCTGGCTACCCGGACGCTTCAACGGGTTCTTGAATTTACCTGCCAGCAGGTGCAGGCCCTCAGCAGCTTCCCAATCGATGTAGGCCAGGTTTATCACCACGCTCTTGGATGTACCGCCACCACCGAGCGTCTGGTTGGTCGAAACAGGGTCATCGCCGCCAGTCGCAAGGCCAAATCCAACCTCGGTGTTGTCAGCCACCTGCGCCTTGATATTGGTACGAGCGCGGATCCTGTTGCGTTTGCGGGAATCGCTGCCGTCCTCGTCTATGTACTCATAGCGATAGCGAAAGTCCCCGTCGAGCTTTACGCGGTCCGCCCAACTCTCGGATGATGCCGGCATCTCGGCAACCGTGGTCTGGACCTCGCTGATCGCGGTGTCCGCCTGATCCTGCGCGGCGCGCAGTTCGGCATTCTCAGCAGCCAATTGCTCAAGCCGAGCAGAAACCGCCGCCAGTTGTTCGCGCAACGCTGCAAAATCTTCGTCGCTGACTGCCGCGAACGCGGCCGGAGAAACGATGATGGACACTGCCACCGCCAGAGATAGGATTTGTTTCATTGTTGTGGACCTGTGGTAACGGTATTAATTGCGGCACAGTAGCGACGCCAGATGTCGCTTATATGACAGGAATGTTGCAGTTTTATGACAGAGCTTCGGTTGGGGGTGGTACAACGCGATTCGACGGAAAATGACAGCGAAACTCACTCCCCTTACCCAGCTCGCTCGTGATGATCAACTCCGCATCGTGGCGCGCCAATACGTGTTTGACGATAGCCAGCCCCAGGCCGGTTCCTCCGTCCTGGCGGGCACGCCCGCGGTCGACGCGAAAGAACCGCTCGGTAAGGCGCGGAATGTCGTCGGCCGAGATGCCTTCACCCGTATCGGCTACGATGAGATCCGCGCCGTCATCGCCATCTCGCCAGGTCAGTGAGATCTTGCCATCCTTGGGTGTACATCGAACTGCGTTGGACACCAGGTTGACAATGAGCGTTTCTATCTCGGCCGAGCTACCGGTGAGCGTTGCCTGAGACTCGACGGCAATCTCGATACGGGCAACATCAGCGTGACCTGCAAAAGCCTGTCGAGTGACTTCCAGCAGTTCTGCGACATCAACCAACTCATTGACCTTGGCCTTGCCTGCGCTTTCGAGGCGCGATAACTCGAGCATCTCGCCAAGTATCTGCTGCATGCGCTGCGTCTGTGTCTGCATCTGCTCAACCGGCCGCGCCCAGGTCTCCGGGATTGACTCGTCATCCGCCAGACTATCGAGGTATCCGCTGATGACCGTCAAAGGAGATCTCAATTCATGCGACGCGTTTGCAACGAAATCCCGACGCATCTTGCGCAGGCGCCGCGTCTCCGTCACATCACGCAAGAGCAACAATCTCTGATCTGCGCCGTAGGGAACCACCCGGCAGTCCAGCCAGCCACCGTCATTTACTGGTGACGCCATCTCGATGTCGGTCACTGGATCGTCGTCTTGTAGCACGCGCAGCAGCCCAGGGTCGCGAAGAATATTGTCTATGCGCTGGCCGCGGTCTTTCTTGCGCTTGAGCCCCGCAAGCTGTTTGGCGGCGCGATTACAGGACACAATTTCATTATCGGCCGTCAGAATGACCGCACCATCCGGCATGGCATTGGTTGATTTTTGAATCTCTCGCAGCAGCTGGCGGTAGCTCTTCTTGTAACGCGCGGCTTTTTCATGCTCGTAGTGAAGGCGGGAAAAAATCTGCTCCCAGATGCCTTCGCCCAAGCGAAAGTTGTCAAAGTCGCCCGTGCGCATGGCGCGGTCGAAACTCAGCAACTGGCGAACCTGCCATACCAGTGCTACCGCTGCTGCCGCCATCAGGCCAAAGCCAGCGTGCCCGTACAACCAGCCAATCGTCGCACCCGCACCCAGAAGAAGCGCCAGCCCTATCAGGAACTTTCTTGCCGCGACCGACAAGTCAGGTACCACCAGAGGAAAAACGGTAGCCGGCACCGCGAACCGTCTGGATATAGTCGTCAGCCTGCGCGTTGTTCAGTGCCTTGCGCAAACGGCGTACGTGAACATCGACCGTTCTTTCCTCGACATAAACATTCGCGCCCCACACCCTATCCAGTAATTGTGAACGGCTGTACACACGATCCGGATGCGTCATCAGGAAATGAAGTAATCGATATTCTGTCGGTCCGAGCCTGATCTCGGCCCCGTTCGCACGGACCCGGTGACCGGCCGCGTCAATTTCGAGCACGCCAGCACTGACTAGCTCGTCACTCGACTTTCCGGCGCGGCGAAGGACCGCCTGAATTCGCGCCACGAGTTCACGCGGCGAGAATGGCTTTGTTATGTAGTCGTCGGCGCCGCCTTCGAGGCCGGAAACCTTATCTCGCTCGAGCGCGCGGGCGGTCAGCATGATAATCGCGAGATCCTCGTAGTCCTTGTCGCGTTTGAGCATACGCGTAAGTTCGAGGCCGCTCATGTCTGGCAGCATCCAATCGATTAAAGCCAGGCTCGGCTGGTCATCCGCAATCAGCCTCCTTGCCTCGCGGCAATCGTAAGCTTCGAGCGTCTTGTAACCGGCGCGCGACAGGTGAAACGCGATCATCTCGCGAATCGGCTGTTCGTCCTCGACTATGAGTATTTTTTCCGCGGCCATACTGTTTCTGCAAAGAGGCGACGCATAATTTGAACAGCAATATATTACAGGACTGTTACGTTTTACCGACCGACGGTTTTGCCGCAACCTTGCTGCGCAGGTAGGCCGGTACGAGATCGCCGGGTTGAATCGCGCCCCCCGCCCGCCACGCGGCCGCGCCAAGCGGTATCAGAAACCGCGCACGAGGATGCAGCACAGCTGACAACTGTCCGATCAAGTCCTCGTTAGCGGCCGCGAGCCCCGGGTAGCGCAGCCAGCCAAATCCCGCCGCGACACGCCTGTCGGCCGTGCCCGGCTCAAGTTCCTCGATCATTGTCTGGGTATGAAGACGCTCGGGAAACAGTGGCACCGGGATACCGCCAGGTCCGCGCCGAAATCCACCGAGGTAGACCTCGCTCATGTGCGCGTCCTGCGCGACGACGACTTCATCAATTGCCGCGTCCTCCAGCACCTCCGCCGCGACGGCCGCCAGCGACGAAACCGGCACTATCGAAAGGCCGGCACCATGCGCCAGCCCCTGCGCGACGGACGCAGCGATGCGCATCCCGATGAACGACCCAGGACCGTTGCCCAGTACGATGGCGTCGAGGCGTGGCAAATGCATGCCGCTTTCTGTGAGCACCTCCCTGATCATTGGCGTCAGCAGGCGCGTGTGCTCTCTTGCCTGCTCCTCGTGGCGCTCAATTACGACGTCGCCAACCCTCAATGCCACCGAGCATGCAAGCGAGGACGTGTCTATCGCGAGCAAATTCACGCAACAGCTCCCTTGCGTTCATGCGCTGCAAGAAAAGATGAGACATCAGTAAGCGACGCCGTAGACGGCATCGGCGCGAGTGCCTGGAGGAACTTGCTGCCGTAGCGCTTGCCCGTAATTCGCGGATCGCACAAGACCACTACGCCAAAGTCTTTATCGTCTCGCAGCAATCGACCTGCGCCTTGCTTGAGAGACAGGGCCGCTGTAGGTAACTGATGATCCATGAAACCATTACCACCCTCGCGGCGGATAAATTCGAGACGCGCCATCATCAGCGGATCGGCCGGTGACGCGAACGGCAGTTTGTCGATGGCGACCACGCTCAACGCCGGCCCACGCACATCAACGCCCTCCCAGAAACTTCCCGTCCCGAGCAGCACCGCGTTGCCACTCTGCCTGAAACGGCGCAGGAGATCGTCCCGTGGCGCATCGCCCTGAACAAGGAGCTTGCGGCCGCCGAGCACAGACTTGTTCGCCTTGAACCACTTCTTCGCATTGTTCAACGCGCGATGACTCGTGAAAAGGCAGAACATACCGCCGCTCGTCAAATCGAGCAACGGCGTGACGGTCTCGAGCATCGCATCGGTGTGACTCGGGTCCGAGGGCTGCGGCAGTCCGGGGGGGAGGTAAATAAGCCCGTTCTCTTCAACCCGATAAGGGCTCGGGAAGGTCAGTCCGGCGACACCCGCCAATCCCATGCGCGAACCGAAGTGGGAAAAATCCTCACCAACAGCCAGCGTCGCTGACGTGAAGATCCAGGACTGGAAGCCATTGTCGATCATTCCGTTGAGTTTCGTGGATACATCCAGCGGAGTCAGATGCAGTCGCAGACTGCGCGGGTTGATCTCGAGCCAGCGCAGTCCGTCCCAACTGTCGTCGCTCGACAGTATATTCAGTCGCTCACCGAGACCGAGCAACTGGTCATGCAATTTCTCGAGCTCGATCGATGCGTCGCCGAGTTCGGCCACTGCAACCTGGGCGTCGTGTAGTGCGTAGGCGAGATTATCTAGCGCCTCGCGAATATCGTTGATGACCTCACCGAGTTGGTGGCGTCCTTCCTTGCGCGGCGCATCCGCACGCAATGCACGAATCGCGGTTTGCAGCTTGTCTACGCGTCGATTCAGCTCCGCCTGCGAGTAAGGCAACGTTGCCGCGCGAAGTTCATCCACGACTCGCTCGAGTTCGCGGCTACCGAGGGCAACACCGAAAAACTGCACAGCGAGGTCGGGAATCTGGTGAGCCTCATCAATGATGATCGCTTCGGCGCCGGGCAGGAACTCGACAAAGCCCTCCTCTTTCATGGCGAGATCGGCGAGCAACAGGTGATGATTTACGACCACGAGATCTGCTTCCTGTGCCGCCTTACGCGCTTTGACCACGTGGCACTTCGAATACTCGGGACATTTCTGGCCAAGGCAATTGTCCGCCGTCGAAGTGACCAGCGGCCAGACAGCCGCATCTTCCGGCACATCGATTAGTTCGGACTTGTCACCACTCGACGTTCGATAGCGCCATTCGATAACCTCGTTCAGGTCATCCACAATCGCGCCGGCTGGTTCGGTAACCTGGTCAAGTCGATGCAGGCACAGGTAATTGGCGCGCCCTTTCAGGAGTGCCGTCGTAACCGGGCGACCCACTGTCTTGCTGACGAGCGGCAGGTCGCGGTGATAAAGCTGGTCCTGCAGTGCCTTGGTGCCCGTGCTGATGATGGTCTTGCGGCCGCTCAACAGCGCCGGCAACAGGTAGGCGAACGTCTTCCCGGTGCCCGTACCGGCCTCGACGACGAGTCTGTCCCGCGCGGCGATCGCCTCGGCAACCGCCTCAGCCATCCACGCTTGCCCGGCACGTGGCTGGAAGCCCGGCAGGTGAGCCTTAAGTGGGCTGTTTGGCCCGAAGAATTCAGTCAGATCGGTCACGGCGCAAGATTACACGGTTCGACATCAACGCGCCCACGCCTTTTTGGCCAGTGTCGCG
>JBFFOS010000101.1:0-10700 GCA_041574375.1 Woeseiaceae bacterium | reverse complement strand
TTGTGGGATATCGATTCCGCCGGCCTTGCCCAGCTCGAGACGGAATTCGCTGCTGCGGGTCATGAAGTCGACGTCTACACCTGCGATCTCGCGAGCCGGGACACAATCGCAGCGGTCGCGGCGCGGACCCTGGCTGACGGCGGTCCGATCGACATACTGGTCAACAACGCGGGCATCGTCTCCGGCAAGACCCTTCTGGACATTTCCGAAGAGGAAATCGAACGCACGTTCCAGGTGAATACACTGGCCCTGTTCTGGACGGTCAGAGCGTTTCTTCCGGCCATGATGGAGCGAGACAGTGGGCATATCGTTACGGTCGCATCGGCCGCTGGCCTGGCGGGCACGGCCAAATTGACAGACTATTGCTCAAGCAAATTCGCCGCTGTCGGCTTCGACGAGTCTCTGCGGCTCGAACTCAAAAAGCTGGGAAGCAACGTCGTCACGACGGTGGTCTGCCCCTTCTACATCAACACCGGGATGTTCGACGGCGTCAAGACGCGCTTTTCCTGGCTGCTGCCGATCATGAAACCAGAAGCCGTTGTGAAACGAATCCTGCGTGCGATACGCAAAGACCGGCGCAGGTTGATCATGCCCTGGTTTATCTACACATCGTGGCCGATCCGCCTCCTGCCTGTGAGCTGGTTCGATGCATTGATGGCTTTTTTTGGCGTCAGCCACAGCATGGACGACTTTCGAGGTAAATCGGACAAGTCCTGAACAGGCGTTTGGGAGAGATTCGATGGGTTTCGACCTGCAGTTTCACGGTGCGACGGGCGAAGTGACCGGCTCCCTGTATCTGCTGAATACCGGCACGCATAAAGTCTTGCTCGAGTGCGGGTTGATTCAAGGCGGTTCTGAAGACGAGGAACGCAACCGCGATCCGTTTCCTTTTGCAATTGGCGAGATCGATGCCGTTGTTCTCAGTCACGCCCACATAGACCACTCCGGGCGTGTGCCATTGCTTGTGACGCGCGGATACAGTGGTCCTGTCTTCGTCCAGAATGCGACCAAAGCACTGTGTGAAATCATGTTGCCCGACTCGGGCCATCTCAATGAACGCGATGCCGAATGGGAGAATCGCAAGCGTCGCCGCAAAGGACAGCGACTCATCAAGCCGCTGTACACGCTCGAGGATGCCGAACGAAGCCTGGAACAATTCCGCGGTGTGGACTACGAAGAAACAATAGAAGTCGTTCCCGGCCTGACGCTTCGTTTTCATGATGCCGGCCACATCCTCGGATCGACGATCGTCGAACTGACCCATACAGGCGCAAAAGGCGACCGGACGCTGGTGTTCAGCGGGGATCTTGGCTACCGCGACGCACCCGTCATGAATCAGCCCGCGAGAATCGCGCATGCTGACGCAGTATTACTCGAGAGCACCTATGGCGATCGGCTGCACCGGCCCATCGCTGACACGCTGGAAGAGCTCGCCGAGGTTTTCGAAATGGCGCGTTCTGCGCAGGGCAATATCTTGATACCGGCATTCACTGTAGGTCGTACCCAGGATCTGCTGTACCTGATGGCCGAGCACTATGATCACTGGAAGCTGGAGAACTGGCATATTTTCCTCGACAGCCCCATGGCGATCGAGGCGACAAAAACGTATTCGCATTTTCGCGAATTGTACAGGGCAGAACTCTTCGAGCCCGGCTCCAGTCGTCCCGACCTGCCGAATCTGCATATCACGCGTACGCCCGAGGAATCGATGGAAATCAATGAGATCGAGTCGGGCGCAATCATCATAGCCGGCAGCGGGATGTGCAGTGGTGGCCGTATTCTGCATCACCTCAAAAACAACGTCTGGCGACCGGAGTGCCACCTGGTGATCGTGGGATTCCAGGCCTACGGCACGCTTGGCAGGAGGCTTCTGGAGGGTGCCGAAACGGTCAGGCTGTTCGGCGACGAGTACCGCGTACGAATTCGCACGCACACGATAGGGGGTTTGTCGGCGCACGCGGATCAGGCTGACCTGATTTCATGGTACGAAGGATTCCGTAACAAGCCGCCGGTCTACCTTGTGCACGGTGAAAGAACTGCACAGCAGGTGCTCGCGCAGACCATGCGCAAGCAGTTGCGGGCGCCCGTGACTATCGCTGAGCGCTCACAGCTTGTTTCGATCTGATCGCGACGGGTGACCGATCAGGCTAAAATACGCGGCCCCGCATAAGCCGGCCTTAAGGACAGATAATCATGCGTATCGACGCAATCGCCATTGGCGAGAATCCGCCCGAGGATATCAACGTCATCGTTGAGGTTCCCATGGGTGGCCAGCCGATCAAATATGAACTCGACAAGGATGCGGGAACGCTTGTTGTTGACCGGTTCCTCTACACGCCGATGTCATACCCGGGCAACTACGGTTTCGTGCCGCATACGTTGTCCGAGGACGGCGATCCGATTGACGTGCTCGTAGTCAATACGCGCGAGCTTGTGCCGGGCTGCGTGATCAACGTACGACCGGTTGGTGTGCTGATCATGGAAGATAATGCCGGCCAGGATGAGAAGATCATCGCCGTGCCGTCACATGCCTTGACAAAGCGCTATGACCACATCCTGACAATTACCGACTTGCCCGAGATTACCGTGCAGCAGGTCGAGCACTTCTTCGAGCACTACAAGGATCTCGAACCCGGCAAGTGGGTCAAGATCGGCGACTGGCACGGCGTCGAAGATGCGAAGCAGCTGGTCGTTGAAGCAATCGAACGCGCAAGATAAGTTAACTGTCCCCTTATCTTTACAGGCTATCGAAGAAAGACTCCTGTCGCCGGCGTTCTTCAGCACTCGGAAGCCGCCCATGCGCCGCGCCGAAATTGTCGTCGACGTGATATTCCTTGGTCATTCCCGGGATGCTCAGTGTGGCAGCCGGGTGGCCTATGGCGTATTTCAGAAGAAATTGCGCCCAACTCTCGCAATCAAATTCCGCTGCCCAGTCGGGTAGTGTTTGATCACCGACTTTGTCGAAGATGCGGCCTCCGCCGAATGCCCGGTTGATGATCACCCCCATGCCGCGATCGGCCGCGAGCGGCAAGAGCCGTTCGGCCGCTTCGCGTTGTTCGAGTGAGTAATTGATCTGGATGAAATCGAGATCCTGCTGCCGCATCACTCTTTCGAATTCCTCGTACTGTTTTGCTCGGGACGTGGTGATGCCGATATAGCGGACCAGGCCTTCCTGCTTCCATTCCCGCAACACGGGCAGGGCGTCCTGCCAGCCGATCAGGTTGTGTACCTGCATCAGGTCGAACTTCTGCGTTTGCAGCCTGCGTTGTGACTCACGCATCTGGGCGTCCGTAGCATCGGCGCCGCCGTCTTTGTCAGTCTTGGTAGCAACGAACAGGTCCCTGCGAATGCCGAGGTTGGCGATCAGGTCGCCGAGTACGGACTCGGAGGAGCGATACATCGGCGCCGTGTCGATGACCGTACCGCCGAGCTGGTGAAAGCGCCGGAGGGTCGCCTGGAGTAAGGCACGTTTCTGGCTGTCGTCGCCCACCCCGAAGCGGTTAGTGCCAAGTCCGATGATGGGCACTGTCTCACCGGAGGACGGAATCGCCTTCCTGATGATGTGTTCCGGTCCTGCAAGCGCGTTCCCGGTTCCCATTGCGGCCAGCGAAATAGCGCCAAGTCCGGCTTTACTGAAATTGCGTCGCGAGATATTCATGGCTCGTACCCCTCAGAACACCGCGTTTTATTATGCACCGCGCTGTATTGATGTGCACGACGCTGGCACAATTGTCCGCCCGGCCATGTAACGGATGAGATAACCATGCCAGGACTGTATTTCGAAGAGTTCGAGGTCGGCCAGACTTTCGATCATCCGATTCGTCGCACGGTCACCGAGACCGATAACGTGCTCATGAGCACCATGACGCACAATCCGGCGCCGCTGCACCTCGATGCCGAGTACATGAAAAGCACGGAATTCGGCAAGCCACTCGTCAACAGCTGCCTCACCTTGAGTTTCATGGTGGGCATTTCGGTCAATGACACGACCCTTGGCACAACCGTGGCCAACCTCGGTTGGGACCAAGTGCGCTTCCCGAAGCCGCTTTTCTGTGGCGATACGATTCGCATCGAGACCGAGGTGCTCGAGCTGCGCGAAAGCAAGTCGCGCCCCGATAACGGCATCGTTATTTTCGCGCATCGCGCCTTCAATCAGCATGAGGAGCTTGTTGGCGAGTGCAAACGCTCGGCGCTCATGATGAGGAAGCCCGGATGAGCAGGAGTTTTCTATTTGTCCCCGCCGACTCGGAGCGCAAGGTGGAGAAGGCAGCCGGAATCGGAGCGGATGCCCTGATCCTCGATCTCGAGGACGCGGTCGTACCGGATGCCCGGCCGGCGGCACGGCAGCTCGCCGCCGAATTCCTGGAGGGCAGGGACAATGTCTGGGTGCGCGTCAACCCGGTTGACACAGAGGACTGCGAAGCCGATCTCGAGGCGGTCATGGCATCGGAGCCAGCAGGCATCATCCTGCCCAAACCCCGCCATGCCCGGGACGCAGTCAAGTTATCGGAGCGCATTGACGTGCTCGAGAACCACCATGGCATCGAACATGGCCAAACCAGGATTATTGCCTTGTGCACGGAGCATCCGGAGGCATTGCTGACGCTGCACAGCTATGTCGGAACGGTGCCGCGACTCGCAGGTCTGTCCTGGGGGGCAGAGGATCTGTCCGCCGCGGTGGGCGCCACGACCAACCGTTCGACTAAAGGTGAATGGCTACCGCCGTACGAAATGGCAAGATCGATGTGTCTGTTCGCTGCTGCGGCTGCGGAAGTTGCTGCGATCGATACGGTCTTTACGGACTTCCGAGATGCCGAAGGGTTGCTACGCTATGCCGCAAACGCACGGCGAGATGGTTTTAGCGGCATGCTTGCGATTCATCCTGACCAGGTTGAGCCCATTAATGCAGCTTTCAGCCCGTCTGCGGAAGAAATCGAGCACGCGCAGCGCATTGTCGAGTTATTCGAACAGAACCCCGGCGTCGGCACGGTCGGGCTGGAAGGCAAGATGATCGACCGGCCGCACCTGGTCCAGGCGCAGCGACTACTGCGACAGGCACGACATAACCAATAAGACAGAGGGCAGAGAATCATGGAAACGCAAGTCTATCCCGTCCCCGCAGCAACGAAAGAGCGAGCACTGATCGACAAGGCCGGCTATGAAAAAATGTACGCCCGCTCCATTGAAGACAATGAAGCGTTCTGGGCGGAGCAGGCGCAGCGCATCGATTGGATTAAGCCGTTTACCGAAGTCAGGGACGTATCGTTCGCGAAAGAGGACCTGCACATCCGCTGGTTTGCTGATGGTTCACTGAATGCCTGCTACAACTGCATAGACCGCCATCTCGACACCAAGGGCGACGATGTTGCGATCATCTGGGAGGGCGACGACCCGACGGTTGATCTCAAGATCACGTATCGCGAATTGCATGAACGCGTCTGCAAATTTGCCAATGCGTTGAAAGAACTCGGCGCCAAACGTGGTGATCGCGTTACGATTTACATGCCGATGATCCCGGAGGCTGCAATCTCGATGCTGGCCTGTGCACGCATTGGTGCCGTGCACTCGGTTGTTTTCGGTGGCTTCTCACCCGACGCCCTGGCCGGCCGTATCCACGATTGTGAGTCAAATATTGTGATTACCGCCGACGAAGGTGTGCGCGGTGGCAAGATCGTACCGCTCAAGGCAAACGTCGATGAGGCGGCCGAAAAAGCGGAAGTAACGACACTCGAAAAAGTCCTCGTCGTTCGCCATACCGGCAACGATGTTGGCTGGGTCGAAGGGCGTGATGTGTGGTTGCATGAGGCCGAAGCCGAGGTCGATGCCGATTGCCCGTGCGAGGAGATGAACGCCGAAGATCCGCTGTTCATCCTGTATACGTCGGGCTCGACTGGCAAGCCGAAGGGTGTGTTGCATACGACCGGCGGCTACCTGGTTTATGCGGCGATCACGCATGAGTACGTGTTCGATTATCATCCGGGTGACGTTTACTGGTGTACGGCCGATGTCGGCTGGGTGACCGGGCACAGCTATATCGTTTACGGTCCGCTGGCCAACGGTGCGATCTCGCTGATGTTCGAAGGTGTCCCGAATTACCCGACCTCGTCGCGCTTCTGGGAGGTTTGCGACAAGCACAACGTCAATATCTGCTACACGGCGCCGACAGCCATTCGCGCACTCATGCGCGAGGGTGACGAGCCGGTGAAGAAGACCTCGCGCAAGGATTTGCGCCTGCTTGGTTCGGTGGGTGAACCGATCAATCCCGAAGCCTGGCAGTGGTACTACAACGTGGTTGGTGACGGTCGCTGTCCGATTGTCGATACCTGGTGGCAAACGGAAACAGGCGGAATCCTGATCACGCCGCTGCCCGGGGTGACGGACCTGAAGCCGGGTTCGGCAACCAACCCGTTCTTTGGTATTCAGCCGGCTCTGCTCGACGCCGACGGTAAGACGCTCGAGGGCGCGATCTCAGGCAATCTCGTTATCTGCGATAGCTGGCCCGGCCAGATGCGCACGGTCTACGGTGATCATCAACGCTTCGTCGAAACCTATTTCTCGACGTATGCGGGCTACTACACGACGGGTGACGGTGCGCGTCGCGACGAAGACGGTTACTACTGGATTACGGGCCGCACGGATGACGTTCTCAACGTCTCCGGCCACCGCATGGGTACGGCCGAAGTCGAAAGCGCATTGGTGTCGCACAACGATGTGGCCGAAGCGGCCGTCGTCGGTTATCCGCATGAGATCAAAGGGCAGGGTATCTACGCCTATGTCACGTTGATGGAAGGGGTTGAGCCGAGTGACGAGCTCCGGGTTGAATTGCAGAACTGGGTACGAAAGGAAATCGGTCCTATTGCGAAGCCCGACTTATTGCAGTGGGCACCGGGTCTGCCGAAGACGCGCTCGGGCAAGATCATGCGCCGCATTCTGCGCAAGGTCGCAGCGAATGATTATGGTGATCTGGGCGATACGTCGACGCTGGCTGACCCGTCAGTTGTCGAGGATCTCATCGAAAACCGACAAAACCGGAAATAGCCTGACTTAATTGCCGAGCTGGTCTCGCCGAATGTCTTCGGCGAGGCTGTCCTCGAGCTCGTCGATGAAGCGCTTGCCGATATCGGTTGCATCGACCGGCTCGACGATGTCGTGTTCCTCGAAGGCCTGGCCGCTACCTGGCGACTCGGCGATCATGGGGCCGTCGAGTTTTTGTGTCTGCATCAAGCCAGGATCCACAGCCTGATCTTTCGTCGACGGTTTTGACGCCGGTTTGCCAGTTCCCTCACGGTCGTGACGACGGTACTCGGTAACCTGGCGTTCGTAGGCTTTGACAAATTCTTCGCCGAACATCTGCGGGAATTTACCGCCGCCTTTCTCGGTCATGATCGGATACAGTTCGCGATACAGGTCCCAGTACTTGCCCTTGTTCATGAATGCGAACAACCTGGTTTTCATTGTGCGCTCGAACCCTGCCTGCAGCTCGTCGGGATCGAAGCGGTCGGCGAATTCAATGAACGCACTGTTCATGGCCTCCAGGAAGGCATTCTGGTGATTGATCAGATCGCGATTGGCTTCGCGAACGGCATCCCTGGCGCCCAGGTACTCACCCTCGGCACCGAGCAACAGCTGCTTGATGAGATCGTTCGTGTTATCCGAGAACTTCATGGGGTTGTTCTGTCGTGGCAGGACCGTCGTTTGGTCGAGCCGGAAGGCGCTCTTGAGGTTGGCGCGACTCGCGAGAAGGCCGATTGTGCCTTCCACGAACTCGCGCAATACGATCCCGGCCCTCATCATCATCTCGGGACGATTCACTGACGGGTGCAGTTCGACGCGGCTTACGCCGAGGCCATCGAGGAAAGAGTCGAAGAGATCCTCAGCCGTGACCTCGACGCGCTCATTTTTCTTGCCGGCCGACTCGTCGTTTGCAGATTCGATTTCGGCTTTCGGCTCTGGTTCGGGCTCCGGCTCCGGCTCTGCTTTTTCTGGCTCCCCGCCAAACAGCAAAGACTGGAATTCATCGTCGCCCGTGATCTCGGCCTCATCGAGCAACTGCACGCCGGTTTCGATCACGTCTTCATCGACGAACTGTTCGATGTTATCGGGGGCGACCGAAGGCTCGGGCTCGAGCGGCATCACCAGGCTCTCGCCTTTGTCGATGCGGACCTCGAATTCGAAGTCGCCCATGCGCATACGGTCGCCATCAAACAGGCGACGCGGGTTACCGTTGCCAATAGGCTCAATTTCACCGTTCATGTACACGCCATTGCTGCTTGTATCGGCGAGGTAGTACATGCCGCCTTTGTGGTCAATCGTGGCGTGGCGTCCCGAAATGTAGCGATCCGGATCCGGCAGGATCCAGTCATTTTCCAGCGAACGTCCGATGGTGCCGCCTTCCTCATAATACTCACGCACGCAGTCGTTTCCGACCAGATCGCGGTGCTCCGAAACGATTGTGATGGTTAGCGGCATGGCATATTCCTTAAACAAGGGGCAATTGTGCGCTGTATCAAGGTGTTAGACTGCTACCCAGTTCACATAATCACTAGCGGCGTTTGCGCCTAAGGCCTTGATTTAAGGTATTTCGGGCCAAACAACAGGGTTTTCGTTAGACTGAACACCAGAAATGAGCAAGCAACCGTTATTCAAAGTCGTTTTCATGAGCCAGGGCCAGGTCTACGAGGTCTATGCCCGGTCGGTAGGCCATGGCGAGCTGTTTGGCTTCGTCGAAATCGAGGAGCTCGTATTCGGCGAGCGCACAACCCTCGTCGTCGATCCGTCTGAGGAAAAAATAAAGTCCGAGTTCGAAAACGTCAGTCGTACCTACCTGCCCATGCACTCGATCATTCGTATTGACGAGGTCGACAAGCAGGGTGTCAGCAAAATCTCGAAGCTTGAGGGTGGCAATGTTGCGCAGTTTCCGCTGCCCGTCTATACGCCGGGTGACAGCAACAAATAGGTGCGCCGGGGTGGTCCGAGCGGGGTGCTCTGGTATGATCGCGTCTCCAATTCCAGCCACCCCACCATAGGCCCTCGAACGACATGATCGAACTGCCAGGACAGGCGGCATTATCGAATTTTCGCCTGGCCAAACTGACCCGATCCCTGAAGCGCGCGGATGACCGCGTAGACGCCGTCGAGGCCCGCTTTGCTTACTTTGTAGCTACCTCCGCCGAATTGTCCGCAGAGGATACGTCGCGGCTGGACGCATTGTTGCTGTCCGGGGACCCTGCTGCGACGCTGAAACGCGGTGCGAAACTGCTCTACGTGGTGCCACGACCCGGAACTATTTCGCCCTGGTCGTCCAAGGCGACGGATATTGCCAAAGCCTGCGACATCGATGCAGTCGAGCGTATTGAACGGGGCATCTGCTACGGGCTGAAATTCTCGGGCAAAGTCCACGACGACGATGTGCTGGCGTTGAGCCACCTGCTTTTCGATCGCATGACCGAGGCTGTCTACCAGGATGCCAGCGGGGTTGAGGCGTTGTTCGAGGCGCATGAACCGGCCCCGGTTGGCATCGTCCCGCTTGCACAACACGGGCGCGAAGCGTTGGTCGCCGCTAACACCGATCTCGGGCTCGCGCTGTCCGGGCAGGAGATCGACTACCTGGTCGATTGTTACAAGGATCTCGGACGAGACCCGACCGACGCTGAGCTCATGATGTTCGCACAGGCAAATTCGGAGCATTGCCGCCACAAGATATTCAACGCGAGCTGGATTATCGATGGTGAGAAACAGGACAAACGCCTGTTCAGCATGATCAGGTCGACCACCGAGAAAACGCCGGATGGCGTGATTTCTGCTTACAGCGACAACGCGGCCGTGTTCGAGGGCTGGAACGGCCAACGGCTGATGCCTCGCTCGACGAATCGCGAATACGAATATGCCGAAGAGCCAATCCACATTCTCATCAAGGTGGAAACGCACAATCACCCAACGGCGATTTCACCGTTCCCGGGTGCCGCCACGGGTTCCGGCGGTGAGATCCGCGATGAAGGTGCGACCGGCCTGGGCGCCAAACCCAAAGCGGGCCTGACCGGGTTCACGGTGTCACACCTTCGCATCCCCGGCTATTCGCAGCCGTGGGAAGATGACTTCCCGCATCCGGACCACCTGGCCACGCCACTCGACATCATGATCGAGGGGCCGATCGGTGGTGCTGCGTTCAATAATGAATTCGGACGACCGAACCTCGCCGGATACTTCCGTACTTACGAGAGCCACCTGCCGGGTCTTGCCGACACCGAGATCCGCGGTTATCACAAACCCATCATGATCGCGGGCGGGATGGGCAATGTGCGTGCAGAGCACGCCAACAAAATCGATGTGCCAGTCGGTGCAAGAATAGTGGTGCTCGGCGGTCCCGCGATGCTGATTGGCCTTGGTGGTGGCGCTGCCTCATCGCTCGCAAGCGGCACCTCGAGCGCCGAACTGGATTTCGCATCCGTACAGCGCGGCAACCCCGAAATGGAGCGTCGCGCGCAGGAGGTCATCGATCGCTGCTGGGAAATGGGCAAGAACAACCCGATCCTGCTGATTCATGATGTCGGCGCTGGTGGTTTGTCGAACGCGGTACCCGAGGCCGTCGATCACAGTGGTCATGGTGCCGAGATCGAACTGCGTGAAGTGGATAACGCCGAACCCGGAATGTCGCCGATGGGCATCTGGTGCAACGAAGCGCAGGAGCGCTACGTTCTGAT
>JBFFOS010000100.1:0-10757 GCA_041574375.1 Woeseiaceae bacterium | reverse complement strand
TGGCTGCGCGGGCGAGCCCACGTGCTGCTCGATCGGCAAGGCGAGTCGCGATGGGATTGGAGCGTCCTTGATCCGTTCTGCGGTTGACTCGCGCTTGTGCGCGGGAAGGCGCAGGCCTCCGTGCAGCTTGCCAAGGTCGTAAGTCGGAGCTGTCATGACAACGGCCTCATCGTGATGCAGTCGACCGGGCAGGGTGCAACACAGAGTTCACAGCCGGTGCACTCGCTTTCGATGACCGTATGCATGAACTGCGGCGCGCCAACGATCGCGTCGACCGGGCAGGCGTTGCGGCAATGAAAACAGCCTATGCACGCAGCCTCGTCAATGACGGCAACGGCGGGATCGACAGCCTGCTCCAACGGGATGATGTCTCTCCCAAGCAAGCGGGCCAGCCGACGAATCGTGTCATCGCCGCCGGGCGGGCACAGGTTGATCGCGGCGGAACCATCGGCCACGGCCACCGCGTAGGGTCGGCAACCCGCGTAGCCACATTGTGCGCATTGAGTTTGTGGCAACAGATCATTGATTTGCTCGACAAGGTCGCCGTCGGCGGCAGGAAGCTGGCGATATGCATAGGCGAGGCCGATGCCTGCTACAAGCGCAATCAGGGCGACAGTGAGAACGGCGGTCAGCATGCGATCCGGTCAGGGCCTTGCCATGCCCGAGAATCCCATGAAGGCCAGCGACATGATGCCGGCCGTCATGAGGGCGATAGCGGTGCCCCGAAACGGGACCGGAATGTCGGCCGCCTCGAGGCGCTCCCGGATCGCCGCAAACATCACGAGCACCAGCGCAAAGCCGACGGAAGCGCCAAATCCATAAAACACGGATTGAACGAATCCTTTCGACTGCTGCACGTTGAGCAATGCGACGCCAAGTACGGCGCAGTTCGTCGCAATGAGCGGAATGTAGATTCCGAGTACCTGGTCGAGCATCGGGCTCATGCGCCGCACCATGATCTCGGTGAACTGCACGCTGGCGGCGATCGCCAGAATGAACGTGATCGTACGCAGGTATTCCAGATCAAGCGGTACCAGCACATACGCATGCAGCAGGTACGCCGTCGCGGAGGAAAGTGTCAGCACGAACGCGGTTGCCAAAGACATGCCTGCCGCTGCTTCGAGATTGCGCGAGACACCCAGGAACGGGCACAGGCCGAGAAATCGGACCAGTACGAAATTGTTGACCAGTACCGTGCTAATCAGAATGACGAAAAGCTCTGTCATCCCGCTAGTTTACGGATTACTTGACGCGCATGCCGGGCTTTGCACCATCGTCGGGCGACAGCAGGAATATATCTTCACCGCCAGGTCCGGCGGCAAGCACCATGCCCTCGGAAACACCGAAGCGCATCTTGCGCGGCGCGAGGTTTGCAACGACGATCACGTGGCGGCCGACGAGAGTTTCCGGATCGTATGCAGCCTTGATGCCGGCGAATACATTGCGCTGCTGGTCGCCGACGTCCAGTGTCAGGGATAGAAGCTTGTCGGCCCCCTCGACCGGTTCGGCCTTTTCAATGCGCGCGATTCGCAGGTCGACTTTCATGAAGTCGTCAATGCTGATGAATTCGTCTTCTGTCTTGGTTTCGGCTTCGGCCACGGGTGTGCTCTCTTTCGATTGCTCTACCATGCGTTGTACCTGGTCGGCTTCAACACGTGTGAGCAGGGGTTTGAATTTGGGCAGGTTCTTGTCCAGCAGCGGCGAACTCGCGTCCTGCCATTGCCAGCTATCTTCATTCAAATACGCGCGTGCATCAGCGGCAACAACGGGGATGACGGGCGACAGGTAGATCATCAGGCTGCGGAACATGTTGATGCCTTGCGTGCAGACGAGTTGAACTTCAGGCAACTGGTCCTCGACCTTGGCCATGACCCAGGGTTTGTGTTCGTCGATGTAGCGGTTCGCTTCATCGGCCAGCGCCATGATCAGTCGCATGGCTTTTGAGTACTCGCGATTCTCGTAGTGGGCGGCAATTGCCTCCGACGCATCGGCAAACCGGGCAAATAATGCCGCGTCGTCCAGCTTGCCGGCGAGCTGTCCATCGAAACGTTTGTTGATGAACCCGGCACAGCGGCTCGCGATGTTGATCAGCTTACCGACGAGATCGGAGTTAACCCGTGCGATGAAGTCTTCGAGGTTCAGATCGATGTCTTCGATTGTGGGCCCGAGCTTTGCCGCATAGTAGTACCGCAGGAACTCGGGATTCAGGTTATCGAGATAGGTCCGCGCCTTGATGAAGGTGCCGCGGGACTTCGACATCTTGTGGCCGTTGACCGTCAGGAAGCCATGTGCGTAGACGCTGGTCGGTGCACGGAAGCCCGAGCCTTGCAATACGGCCGGCCAGAACAAGGTATGGAAGTACATGATGTCCTTGCCGATGAAATGATACAACTCGGCATCACTGTCGGCGTTCCAGTATTCGTCGAATTCGAGTCCATCGCTGCGGTCACACAGGTGCTTGAAGCTTGCCATGTAGCCGACCGGGGCATCGAGCCAGACGTAAAAGTACTTGTCCTCGGTACCTGGAATGCGAAAACCGAAGTAGGGCGCATCACGTGAGATATCCCAGTCCTGGAGTCCTGCATCAAACCACTCGTCGAGCTTGGCGATGACGTTCTTGTCGAGTGCCGCGACTTTCATCCAGTCACGCAGTTTGTCTTCGTATTCGCTGAGCTTGAAAAAATAGTGTTCCGATTCACGCTTGACCGGGGGCGTACCCGAGAGAACCGAAACCGGGTCGATCAGGTCCTCCGGTGAGTATGTCGCACCGCAGACCTCGCACGCGTCGCCGTACTGGTCCTCGCTCTTGCAGCGCGGACAGGTGCCCTTGACGAAACGATCCGGTAGAAACATGCCTTCCTTTTCATCGTAGGACTGTTCGATCGTGCGTGTATAGATGTCGCCGCTGGCGCGCAGCGCCTCGTATATGCGGCCGACGATTTCCTCGTTTTCGGGCGAGTGCGTCGTGTGGTAATTGTCGAACTCCACGCCGAAGTCCGCGAAATCGTTGACGAACTCGCGGGAAAATCCTTCGGTCAGTTCTTCAGGCGTTATGCCGAGCTCGCGGGCCTTGAGCATGATCGGTGTGCCATGAGCATCCGATGCGCAGACGTAAATGCAGTCATGACCACGGAGTTTCTGGAATCGGACCCAGATGTCGGTCTGGATGTACTCGACCAGATGGCCCATATGCGGGGATCCATTCGCATACGGCAGGGCGCTCGTAACGAGTATTTTTCGCGGTGATTCAGACATGGGGCGGGATTATGCCAGCATTCGGGCCCAAAGACCCTCCTGCTAATTCATATCTTTGACTTGCTCGAACTTGTGCTTGTTATTGGCCTGCAGGTAGGCCTCTTTGCTCGAGATCCATCCTTTCTCGACAAGATCCATCAGCGCCTTGTCCATCGACTGCATGCCGACATTGCCACCGCTCTGGATCGCAGTCTCGAGCTGGTCGATCTTGCCCTGGCGGATCAGGTTGGACACGGCCGGTGTATTGATCATGATTTCGAGCGCGGCAGCGCGCCCGGGTCGGTGAATCGTTGGCAACAGTTGCTGCGAGACGACGCCGCGTAACGATGTGGAAATCATCGTACGAATATGCGCCTGTTTGTCGGCTGGGAACGAGTTGATTATGCGGTCGACGGTGGCGGCAGAACCGTTGGTATGCAGCGTGCCCATGACGAGAATGCCCATCTCGGCCGCCGTTACGGCGATGCTGATCGTCTCGAGATCGCGCATTTCGCCGACCAGGATAACGTCGGGGTCTTCGCGCAGAGCCGAGTGCAGCGCTTCGGCAAAGTTTGGACTGTGGACGCCGACTTCGCGTTGGCTGATCAGGCAGCCCTGCGCCTTGTGCACGAATTCGATCGGATCCTCAATCGTCAGGATATGGCCTTTCATGCGCTTGTTCATCGAGTCGATCATAGCCGCGAGCGTCGTCGACTTGCCGGAGCCCGTTTTGCCGGTGACCAGGATCATGCCCTGCGTGTAACGGCAAAGTTCTTGAATGACCTTCGGCATGTTGAGTTCTTCGAGCGTCATGGCGCTGGAGGGGATCGCGCGGAATATCGCGCCGATACCGTTAAGGTGTCTGAACGCGTTGACACGAAATCGCGAAACATCCGGAATATCGTACGCAAAGTCGGCCGCATCATGATTCTCGAAGGATCGTTGAGCGGCGCCGTCCATGATTTCGAAGACAGCCTCCTGTACCGCCTCCACAGACAGACGTTGCTGATCGATGACCTGCAAGCCGCCATGTATACGAACGCGGACAGGATCTCCCGATACAAAATGCAAATCCGATGCTTTCTGTTCCAGGGCCGTTGTCAGGTATTGATCGATCTTGTTCATGCGATCAGACCTTCGCCATGTCCGAGACTTCGATGGCCGGAACGATGTCGGTATCGGTCACAAAGCGCTGGAACTTCTTCTTTTCGTTTGCAAATCGAATTGCATCGTCCGGATCGATCTCTTTTGCGCTGATGGCTTCCAGCAGCGCCTGGTCCATGATCTGCATGCCAAGATCCTTGCCCGTCTGCAGCTGCGACGGAATCTGGTGCGTCTGGTCGGACGTGATCAGCTTGGCGATCGCACGGGTGTTCACGAGGATCTCGAGCACGGCGCGGCGGCCGCGGCCATCGGGCGTCTTGACGAGTACCTGCGTCACCACCGCTTTCAGGCTCATGGCGAGGAAGCCCTTGGTTTGCTCCCGTAATTCGCCGGGCAGCGCATCGATGATTCGATCGATGGTCTTCACGGCACCCGTGGTGTGGAGTGTCCCGAGAACGAGGTGGCCGGTTTCCGCGGCAGTCATTGCCATTGAAATGGTCTCGGCATCGCGCAACTCACCGACGAGTATGACGTCGGGGTCCTCTCGCATCGCCGAGCGAACCCCGTCGGCGAAGCTTTCGACATGGGTTCCCACCTCGCGCTGAATGATCTGGCTGTGCTTGCTCGGATGCACGAACTCGATCGGGTCTTCAAGACTGATGATATTCATGTTCCGAGACTCATTGATATAGTCGATCATTGCCGCGAGCGTGGTCGACTTACCGGTACCGGTACTTCCCGTGACCAGCACCATGCCCTGATGGTAGTCACAGAATTTTTTCAGGATCGGCGGGACGTGTAACTGTTCGAGCGTCGGCACATCACTCGGGATGCTGCGGAATACGGCCCCGATCCCCGTCGCCTTGCGAAATATATTGACGCGGAAGCGGCCGCTTTCTTCACCGACGTAGGAAAAATCGAGGTCGTGCCCTTCGCTCAGGCGATCCTTCTGCTTGTTTGTCAGAATCTCCAGCAGATAGGTCTCGAGTTCATTATCGGAAAGGTCGCGAAATTTGATCGGCATCAGGTCGCCGTTCATACGCAGCATGGGCGGCACACCCACCGCAAGGTGGACGTCCGAACAGCCCTGTGCGAGCCCCAACTTCAGGAATGCGTCAATGCGTGCCATATCCGGCCTCAGAGTTTAACGGCATCGAGAGCGTCTGTAAGCTCTTCCATCGACTGATAGCGCTTCGTCTTGTCGACAGACATTGCCTTGATGATCACCGCGGCAAAGTCGTCAGGCAGGTCAGGATTCATTTCCTGACAGCCCTTGGCCTTGCCCTGTACGTGCTGGTACATGACCGACATATGGTCACCACGGCTATAGGGCGGCACGCCCGTTGTCATTTCATACATGATGACGCCGATACTGTAGACGTCCGCCGTCTGATCGACCTTCTTACCGAGAATCTGTTCAGGAGCCATGTACTTGGGCGAACCAATAACATAGCCCGTCTTCGTCAGCTGTGTGTCACCGCTGCTTGCCGCAGCGGCGACGCCGAAGTCCACGATCTTGAGCAGTCCTTCATTGTTGACGAGGATGTTGGCAGGCTTGAGGTCGCGGTGAATGACCCCGGCCTGGTGCGCCACGTTCATACCCGTAGCCATGTCCCGTGAGTATCCCAGGGCCTTCTTGAGGTCCATCGGTTTGTTGTCGGGCATCTCTCCGGACAGCGTGTGCGACGGGAAATACTCCATCGAGATCGCATAGGCTCCCTGCAAGTGCAGGAAATCGTAGATGCGAATCACATTACGGTGCGTGATCTTGCGTGAATAACGCAACTCGTGGACAAAGCGTTTCATCATCTCTTCGTCCGACGAGACATTCGGATTCAGGAACTTGAGAATGAGTTGCTCATCGACAACCTCATCCTCCATGAGCAGCACCGTGCCGAAAGCGCCCTTGCCAATTTTTTCGATGTACTTGTAACGGCCGTCGATGATGTCACCCGGAGTAAGTTTGGAGATATCCAGAACCGCCGGCGCATTGGCCGCAACTACCGGGACGACTTCTCCATCGTCGTCGGCCCGCGCCACAGCGCTTTCTTCTTTTGCTGCCTGCAGAAGTTTCTCGAGATCTTCATTGTCGACGAGCATCGTCTTGGTGTTCTCGGCGATTTTCTCGGCACGGGCGTTCTGTTCCATGACTGTCTCCGAGAATCTCGCGTCGAGACTCTTCAGTGCCTTGTCAGCGGCATTGATGATTGCCTCATCGTCAGATTGCTTGATTTTCTTCAGCAGGTTGCGAACCGAATCGGCTCGTGAATCGTTCGTCAGTTGCGAAATCGCCTTGATCGCCTCGACCTGGATCTCGCGCTCAGGGCGCTTCAGCATCGGCAGGATCTTCGAGATGTGGTTGTGGTTGCCGAGCTTGGCCAACGCCCGAACGATGACGGTGTCGGTCTTCGGGTTCTGGCCCAGCATTGTCTCGAGCTTGGGAAGCACTTTGGTACTGCCCATTTTTGACAATGCATCGATGGCGCGTTCGCGTACCCACCAGTCCGAGTCGTCGGTGGCCTTGATCAAATGATCCTCCGCGCGGTCGCTCTTGGTCGAATTGAGAATCTCAATGGCCGTGCGCCGGATCTCTTCGTCTTCGGCACTGATGAGTTTAACCACTGAATCGACAACCCGTGGCCCGCCGATCTCCGCGAGTGCATCACCGGCGCGCGAGCGTACCCACCAGTCATCGTCACGAATGGCCGCGAGCAGGTCTTTCACGGATTCCTCGTCGCCCAGTTCATTGAGAACTTCGACGGCGGCTCGACGCGCGTATTCCGATTCGTCCTTGAGGGCGGGTACAAGGAATCTCACCGTGTCCGGATGATTAGCGCGGACCAGTACATCGACGGCTTTCCCCTGTACGTCGAGGTCCGGGTCCGTCAGGGCGTGAGCCACTTTCTCAACGTTGATGTTGGTGCCACGTGAGCTCATTGCACCCAGGGCCGCGCTGCGCACCATCTTGTTGGGATCCTTGAGCTGCATCTCCAGGGCGTGGTCGATTTCAGGCTTGTCAAATTGGGTCAGAAGGTTCATCAGGTGAATCTTGATGACCGGATCCTTGCCTCCCATGCGTGCGATCAGGTCAGGGATCATGTTCGGTTTAATGGTTTCTTCAATGATCTTGAAGATCGCGGCTTTTTCCTTTGGCTCGCAGTCGTACGCGCGCTGCAGGAGATCGTGGACCGACAGGTCCTGCTTGTGCACACGCAGGACTTCAATCAGCGCCGCTTTTGAGACCTCATTATCGTCAAAGAAATCAAGCAGGCTATTAGGGTTGTAGTCCGTGCTGCTCGACAGCGCCCACGCGGTGCCGGAAACTACGCGCTCGTTACCGTCCGCGAGCCCTTCACGGTACATGTCGAGGTTCTTGTCGTTGACCATCGTGCCGAGAATATCGACAAGAATCATTGTGTGGGTCTTGTCGGACAACGCCAATGCATCAATGATCTTTGGCACGGCCTTGTTGCCGGCATTCTTGAGCTTCGCAACGAGTTTTTGCGCGGCAGGGGAGGCTGGGTCGGGCTCGGCAATGAGCTGCGACACCAACTGATCGGAGCGAAACGAGGCGAGAAAACTCATGCCTGCATTCCTGCTCCAGCCGCATCTGTGACTGATTTCGCTGTATACGCCAAACGTGTATTCGCTCTTGCCCAAAGCAACGTCGCGGCATTATGCCACATTGAATTACGCACATTGCCCGTGAATACTGGCTTTCAGCCGATTCAGGACATTACAATGTGCCCCCATTCCGCCGGCGCGTGCCGGCGATTCCTATGTAAATTTTACCTAATACGAGCGTGCGAAGTGTGACGGTGTCAACAGATTCAGATCAAGCCAAGTCCCTAAATTCCATCGAGTTATCGGTAGTCAAGCGTTCCCTGGGCGAGGTCGCCCGGGTTCACGATTTCAAGATTGTCGACGGGAAAGTCGATGTGGCCGTGGCGCTGGGATTTCCGTGCAAGAGCGCGCATGAAGGGATCCTGGCCGATATTAGTGACGGTATTCGTGAGCAAACCGGTCTCGAGCCGGGCAGAATTGCGCTCACGACCCGAATAGCGCGGCACGCTGTGCAGCGCAATCTTCAGCCAATACCCGGTGTCAAGAACCTGATTGCCGTAGCCTCGGGCAAGGGTGGCGTTGGCAAATCGACGGTTTCCGCGAATATCGCGCTGGCGTTGTCGGCAGAGGGCGCCACTGTCGGCATACTGGATGCCGATATTTACGGGCCGAGTCAGCCGCAAATGCTCGGCGTCGCGGGTCAGGTGCCCGATACCCGGGATGGCAAGACGATGTTGCCGCTGCGCGCCCACGGCCTGCAGCTAATGTCGATGGGGGCGCTGATCGAAGCTGATCAGCCCATGGTGTGGCGTGGTCCAATGGTTACGTCAGCGTTAAACCAGCTCGCCAACCAGACAGCCTGGGACGACCTCGATTACCTGATCGTCGATATGCCGCCGGGCACGGGGGATATTCAGCTGACGCTTGCGCAGCAGATCCCGGTGTCGGGGTCCGTGATTGTGACCACACCCCAGGATATTGCGACGCTCGACGCCCGTAAGGGCCTGGCCATGTTCCAGAAGGTCTCGATACCCGTATTTGGCGTAATCGAGAACATGGCGACGCATATCTGTTCGAATTGCGGTCATGAGGACGCCATTTTTGGCGCTGGCGGCGCCGACAGGATCGTAGAGGACTTCGATGTACGGCTTCTCGGGCGACTGCCGCTGGATGCGCGCATCCGCGAGCAAACGGACTCGGGCAAGCCGACGGTGGTTGCCGAGCCAGACTCGCCGATTACACAGGCCTATCGTGAAGCGGCCTGGAATATCGGCGCGGCACAGGCGGCGGAGCGCGTGGACCATAGTGCCAAGTTCGGGAGTATCGTTGTCGAGGAAGCCAAATGAGTATCAAGTCGGATCGCTGGATTCGCCGCATGGCCGAATCGCACGGCATGATCGAACCGTTCGAGCCCGGCCAGATGCGGGAAAACGAGAAAGGAAAAATCGTCAGCTACGGAACCTCGAGTTATGGCTACGATGTGCGTTGCTCTGATGAATTCAAGATTTTCACGAACATCAATTCGGCGATCGTCGATCCCAAGAGCTTTGACGAAACCAGCTTCGTTGACGTGAAGAGTGACGTCTGCGTGATTCCGCCAAACTCGTTTGCGTTGGCGCGCACGGTCGAGTTTTTTCGCATTCCGCGCACCGTGTTGACGATCTGCCTTGGCAAGTCGACCTACGCGCGCTGCGGGATCATCGTGAATGTGACGCCGCTGGAACCGGAGTGGGAAGGGCATGTCACGCTGGAATTCTCGAATACGACGCCACTGCCGGCAAAGATTTATGCCAACGAAGGCGTGGCGCAGATGTTGTTCCTCGAGTCGGATGAACCCTGCGAAACTTCCTACAAGGACCGCGGCGGGAAGTACCAGGGACAGACCGGCGTTACGTTACCCAAGGCATAGCGTTTATAACGAGAATGCCCCGACACGTGGTCGGGGCTATCAAGGCTGCGATTTACCGGTGCCTTTTCCAGGCGAAGCTAAACGTCCACCTTCACCCTAGTCGAGCGTATACCGGTAACCATGGTGTGGCGGCAGCGGCCACGAATCGTCCGGCTCGTCCACGAACGGGCTCTTACCTGGGTAAAAGATCTCCAGGAGTGCCGTAATCTCTTCGGACATGCAGTCCGAAGACAATGTGGCTTCTCCGCTCACGCGTGCGTAATAAAGCACGTTATTGCCTTCATCGACAGCGAGCGCCATGAATGAATAGGCAAATTTATTCCCACTCAGCCGTTTCCAGACGCCTCTGTCGGCGCTCATATCGTGGGCATCAGGCAGACCAAACATGGCGCTATTGAATGTCTTGAATTCGAAAACATTGACGCCGTGATTTGCCGACTGTCCGGTTGCGGTCACAACCCATCCAGTCGGCATCTTGGTTTCGATATCAGTTACTCCGAACCAGGTGCCCTGAATCGTACAGTTCTTAGCGCCATCCCCCGCAAAAGCAGCGCCCGGTATCGCCAGTCCGAGCATCAGGACGCCAGTAGAAATCAGGCGAAAGACTCTTTTCCTCATAACGTCTCCTCGCAACGCGCACGAGTCATACTTTGCGTTGCGTGCTCGTTATTAGTCCTGTTCGACCCTTATTGAAATAGGCAGTTGTCGGGATTGAAGACGGCGCATCGACCCCCCATATCAATGTACGTGTATCTCATTGTTATTATTTAGAATTTATCTAAATCCCAAGACACAATCCAGACCACGAGACAGGCGTCCCGGCTCGATTCCAAACGACACCCTAGGGGAAAGAGCGGAGCATCGGTTCGTCGGCCAATTCGCCGTCAATCCAGGCCCGGCCGTTGCGAAATACTACGCGACCGGAACCGACAAGGCCTGCCGCCTG
>JBFFOS010000099.1:0-10783 GCA_041574375.1 Woeseiaceae bacterium | reverse complement strand
GATGCTGCAGGCGCCCATATTCGACCCCGATACGGCGCCGAAGAAAGTCACTCTCGATCCGGATGTCGATCAGGTCGTCAACTCTGCCACGAATTATTATCGCGACGTAACGGCCGACGAGGTAGCAGCCTTCTATGCCGCCAAAGTGGATGCCGATCCTGAACGCCCGGTCTCCTGGGGCCTGAACTCGCAGCTCATCAAAATCGACGGTGAGATTGTCGAAAAGACCTGGAAGGTCGGTGGCATGTACGGCCCGGCAATAGAGCAAATCGTCTATTGGCTGACCAAGGCGGCCACGGTTGCCGAGAACGACCTGCAAAAGGCCTGGATTGAAAAACTGGTCACCTACTACAAGAGTGGCGATCTGAAAGATTACGATGACTACAACATCGCCTGGGTCGCCGATACGGAGTCTCGAATCGACGCGGTCAACGGTTTCACCGAGGTTTACGGCGATCCGATTGGTTATCGCGGTTCCTGGGAATCGGTGGTTTCGTTACGCGACCTCGACGCAACCCATCGCATCTCGACCATCGGCGCAAATGCACAGTGGTTCGAGGACAATTCACCCCTGATGGATGAGCATAAGAAAAAGAACGTCGTCGGTATTTCGGCCAAAGTGATCACCGTCATCCAGGAAGGTGGTGACATGGCGCACGGATCCACGATTGGCATCAACCTGCCGAACGCTAACTGGATTCGAAAGAATCACGGCTCTAAGTCGGTAACCCTGGGCAACAAGATGGAGGCGTATGACATTGCCGAAGCCACCGGCGGCCTGAACGACGAATTCACCTACACCGACGAGGAGAAAGCGCGCAATAGTGAATATGGTTCCCTTGCCTCGCTACTCGACGTCGACATGCATGAGGTCATCGGCCATGCATCGGGGCAAATCAACCCGGGCGTCGGCACACCCAAGGAAACGTTAAAAAGTTACGCGTCCGCGCTCGAAGAGGCGCGCGCCGATCTCGTGTCGCTTTATTACGCACTGGATCCGAAACTTGTCGAACTCGGCCTGATGCCGTCGGTGGATACCGGAAAAGTCATATACGACAAAGCCATTCGTAACGGGCTGCTCATGCAGTTGAGAAGAGTGAAGTTCGGTGACGACATCGAAGAAGCCCATATGCGTAATCGTCAACTCATTGCCGCCTGGGCGGTTGAGATGGGGCGTGAAGACAATGTCATCGAAAAAGTCGAAGACGACGGCAAGACCTACTACGTCATTCGTGATTACGAAGCGCTGCGCGGCATATTCGGCGAACAGCTTCGCGAGATTCAGCGCATCAAGTCGGAAGGCGACTTCGATACGGGCCAACACTTGATCGAAACCTATGGCGTCAAAGTCGACCGGGCGATCCACGAAGAAGTTCTTGAGCGGATTGCGCCGCTGAACCTCGCGCCCTACAAGGGCTTTGTCGAGCCACGTGTTGTTGCGGTCAAAGAAGGCGACGAGATCGTCGACGTCGTAATCGAACATCCCGAGGATTTCGTCGGGCGCATGCTGGAATTGGAGGAGAACTACAGCTTTCTGCCGTTAGATAACTAGCTGACCCTCGTTTGCTTTTGGCGGGCACCTGAGTGCCCGCACCCTTTTCCGACTCGGTGAACCCGGCGCTATCCAGTGAGGTATCCGCCGGGATTGATGCGAAAGGCAAGCTGTCCGGCAATAAAGATAATCAGCAACAGCGTCACGGCAAACCGGTCCATACGCGAAGATGGCAGCAATGCAGCTGTAATCGAGACGAGAAATAGTGAAGCCTGGACGATTCGATACGGGTGGAACAGCGGGACCCCAAAGACCCAATAAACCTCTCCGATACCCCAAACAGCATAAGCAGCGGTAAAACCGTAGATCCAGCGTCGAGACGAAGCAAAGTGATCTTTCCAGGATGGACTCTGCGACCGGTCAATTGGCACGGCGGACGTCGATATCAGGTAAAGGAGCCCGGGCCCGGCCAGCGTGTAGAAGAAAGTGAATAGGTTCCACGGTGCGTCGTCGTGAAGGTTCCAAAGAGCCCACCAGAGCTGCGGGTGCAGCAGAATCAGGAAAAAGAAAAACCCGATGTGAACGAAATATCTTCGATCGGGATCAAAAACGCCCCTGACGCTGCCCAGGAGATGCGTCAAACTGAAGCCGAGAACGATTGAGAACGCTACTGCCAGATACTCGAACAGGGTCATGACATTGCGGCACGCCTGGTTGACTGCAATCTGCTGGAATCAGGTAATCTCATGCTGAATATCGAAATATCACTTCTCAACGGCAATGAAGAAGTCTGCTAACACATTATTCAACGGTCCTGCCTGATCAAGATGCACAGCATGGCCAGCGTCAGGCAATACCACCAACCGGGACCCGCCGACCATCGCCTGATATCTTTCCACGGTTTCAGGTCTGGCCATATCGTGCTGACCAGCAACGAATAGTACAGGCAGATCCAGCTCAGAAAGCCGGCTGATGCGCTCATGGTTCTTCAATGTACCGGTCACGACGATGTCTGATGGCCCCCACATGAAACGATATATTCCCGAGTCGCCACTCGGCATCTTCCGGCATGGTGCAAGACTGGGCTGATCAGGTGGCTTCCTGACCCAGTAGCGCCGATTATAGAGCTGGCTCGCTCTAATGTAATCGTCGGTTTCGAATGCGCCAGAATCGATGGCGGCGCTTATGGCTTGCCGTGCCTTTTCCGGCATATCCTCAACAAGTTGGTGTGCGTCTTCGTTCCAGCGCGCCGCACCAAAAAACGGTCCAATGAATACACTTGACTTGACGCCATCTGGTCTCGTCGTCAGCAGGTATTCGAGCAGTACTGTGGCGCCCCAAGAGTGCCCGACAAGGTGCACTTCGCGCAGACCCAACTCGGCCCGGACCGCGGCTATTTCCGCGACGAATCGCGGTAACTGAGCGAACTGCTCAACGTCTTCAATTCTGTCGGAATAGCCGCTGCCCAGCTGGTCATAGAACACAATCGGCCGTTCGCTGGCGAGGCCGGATAGATTCTCGATGTAGGCGCAACTCGAACCGCCGGGTCCGCCGTGAATCCACAACACTGGTATTGAACGGCCGCTGCCTGTTACACGAAACGCGATACGCCCTCCCACAACGTTGACAAATCCATCCTCAGGTAACGGGAGAGTCTCTGAACAAGCGACCAGCGTTGCGGAAATAATGGCGACGAATAGGGATCGGGCATCCATTGATCGCCATATTCAGACTGTGGCTATTCGGGCTCGAGAATCTGGGCATGGTCACTGACGTAGACCCACTGCCCATCTTCGACACGACGGAAATCTGTCCAGCGAGCACTGAACGTCTGGAGCGGGCCGTCTTTTGGCTGCAATTCGTAAGACGCCGTTCCAACCGCCATGATCGCGTCTCCTGAACGGTGAAACGCGACTTCGTCGATTTCCACGTGTGCGGACGCCAGTCCGGAAAACGTTTCCTCGGTAATTTTCCTTACCGTATCCCAGCCGACGAAAACTGTGCCGTCGTAAAGCAAGACAACGAGGTCTGGACTCCGCCACAGGCAGTTCATCAGATCATCCACGTCAAGGCGGTTGTATGCGTCCAGGAAACGGCGATCAAGATCGCGAATCCCGGCCAGTTCCTCCGCAGTCAGTTCCTGTTCTGGACTGACATGGGCCAGGTAGCTCCCCTGGCCCACCTCGCTCTCTGCTACTGATTTTTCACTGTTATAGATTCCGCGAGCAATCTTCCACGAGTTGTCATGCTGGCGTCGAAGAATCCAGATGGAATTGCCGGTATCCTCCACGATCTTCCCGCCGTCCTTGGGTGTCAGCGTCCAGGTCCAGTGAGCACGTATGAACGCCCAGTCGCCGGCGACTTCAACCTCTCTTGCATCGCTCTCCTCGTGAAGAAAGAACTTCTCCCAGTAGGGTGCGTTCCATTGACGAATTGCCGCCTTGTTCATCAGTGCGGGCATATTCGGCGCCATCACGATCGCGTCTTCGGCGAAACAGTTCAGCCAGGCGTCGAAGTCTCCGGCGATTTGCGCATCGAACACCCGTCGTTCGAGATCGAGGATCGCCTGTACGTCGGCCTGGTGCTGCACGGCGTCCTCATTATTCGCGGTCGACTCTTCGGTGTCAGGTGTGCAGCCGATGCTCGTGACGAGCAGCGTGGCTGCGAGGGCTGCCAGGATTCTCATTTGTCTCTCCCGATGCAGGCGGGTCACGCCCCCCCGGAAAGCGCGCCGTTACCGAACGTGCTGCCGCGACCGGCAGAATGCGCCGACAGACTGAAGCCGACATCCGTCCGATCGTTAAGGTGTCTTATGCGGGAGTCGCGAAATGCCGTCAATTCGGAGATGTACCTAAACCGGAATCAGTCCAGGTATGCTGGCCAGCCTGGCCGCTTCGGGTCATCAGCGGACAGGTTGGCCCCATTGAGGCGAGCGGCCAGGAGCCGGCACTCGCACATCGTCAGCTTGAGTCGGCCGGACGCGCAGCCCGCTGCGCCAACACGATCCAGATACCGCCCAGTGTTGCCACAGAGGCCAATGCGAGACGCAGCGTAATTTGCTCCGAGAGCAACAGAACCCCCCCGAAAGCAGCACTCGCCGGGACCGACAGCTGTACTGTGGCCGCCCAGGTGTTTGAGGATGCGTTCGATAACACCGGCATCATCGATGGCTGCAATGATGCGCAGGCTGCCGCCGCAGTTGGCACATTTCAGCGGTCCACCTCGTGAACCTTCTGGATCAGTCGTGCCCAGTCGGCCTTGCGCCGGCTGTCGGCCGGTGGCTCGTCAATGCGGATTGGCCCGGCCGGTTAATTACCATTCTCGATGAGCCTTCCCGCGCCGCGCGAGCGGTTGGAATAGTAGCCGTGGTAGCGAATAGGATGTTCATACTTGTCGGGGATATGGTTCATGAGCATGCGCAGCCACTTCAGAGCCGGCATCAGCTGATAGTTGCGTTTCAGGTTGGCGTGCAGCCTGGAGCGGTAGATGACCGTGCCGGGCTTCTTGTCGCAGCGCATCTTCTCGAGGGCGAATGGGCAGCGAATCATGTATCGGGCCAACCGTTGCCGGCCGGCGGTATCCTTGCTGCGGACCCGGTTGTGCACCGAGAGCTCGAATCGGCCCAGGCCGATTCGAGCTCCTTCGGGGCGCACTTCGTGCGCTCTGATTCGCTTCGCGAACTTGTACATTTGCGGAGCGGGTCACGATAGAATCGGCCTGGTGTTGTAGGCTGCGTCGATTCATAGCGAAAGGCGAGGACCCGATGGTGAGCAGCGATACCGTAGATTTCATCAGGATAGTGGTCTTCGTTCTCAAGCTTTGCCTCCTTGTAATCGGTTTGATCGCGCTGCCATTTGTCATTGCCGCCCACAATGAGCGGCGCAGAAAACAAGCCGCTGCAATGTCTGCCAAGGCAGGCGAACTCGGCCTCGAGTTCTCGGAATCAGCCAGTTCACGATTGGCTGGCAGGGTGCGGCACCTGGATAGCCTGGATTTGGATACCGGACGGGACCGATACGCTTTGCACGTTGTTGAGGGCAGTTTCGACGGGCATCCGGTTGCCGTGTTCGACTATCACTACGCAACCAGGGGTGATTGGTGGTGGCCGCCAAAATGGAAAACTCACAACTATGTTTCGATCGTCCTGGTGGATCTTGAAGAAGAATTTCCGGAGCTGACAATTGGCCCGGAGGGCGGCGGGCTGTTCAAGAGAATTGCTGAGGCTTTTGGTGGTGGCGACATCGATTTCGAGTCGCACGAATTCTCCGAGCAATTCGACGTCCGCAGCAAGGACAAGAAATTCGCCTATGATTTTTGCAACGCTCAGATGATTGAGTACCTGCTCGAGAATCGCGATACCTCGCTCGAGGTCGACAAATCATCGCTTGCTATAGGGTACAAAGACATGCACGACGTCCATCGCATCAAGCCGCGCCTGGCATCGCTCGTCGAGATTCGCTCCCGGATGCCGAATTACCTGTTCGAGGGTGCCAATGCTTAATGCAATGGGACCTGCCTACGTGGTTGGCGCGATCCTCCTGATTGTCGCCATCTACATCATCTCGGTCTACAACACGCTAGTGCGTTTGCGCAATCACATCAGCGACGCGTGGAGTAATGTCGATACGGAACTCACACGTCGATACGACCTGATTCCGAACCTGGTTGCCACCGTCAAAGGGTATGCGTCCCACGAGCGCGAAACACTGGAACGCGTCATCGAGCTACGCAACACCTGTGTTGCGGATACCGGCAGCGTGCGGCACCAGGAAGGCACAGAGAAACAGCTGGTCGTTGCCATGCAGAAACTGCTCGCGCTGGCCGAGAGCTACCCTGATCTGAAAGCAGACCAGCATTTTCTGGAACTGCAGAAGGAACTCGTCAATACGGAAGATCGCATCCAGGCAGCCCGGCGTTTTTACAACGGCAATGTTCGCGATTACCGGAACCTGCGGGAAGGTTTTCCAAGCAACCTCGTGGCGAATACGTTTTCGTTTCAGGACGCTTCGTTCTTCGACGTCGAACCGTCTGTTCGAATCGCACCAGCCGTTGAACTGGCCTGACGTGGTTACCAGCTGGGTTTATCGTTCGCGCCCTATCGACTATCGAACAGGTAGTTGGGCATCAACGATCGTAGTTTCGTCACATGGGACAAGTGGGCGGCTGTTTGTGCCACATCAAACTGATCGTCGAAACTAAGTGCCAGCGCATGCTTCTCGACCTCGATGGTCATGGTTGGCTGATCCAGCAAGTAGTCGATCATTTGTGCATTACAAAAGTCGTAGGCGAATTTCTTGTCTGTGGACCGGACTTTATATCGCTGCGAGAATGCGTGTGACTCGAAATCGATATCATCGAACCCGATCGCCTGCGCGATTTTCGAGAAAAAGCCTTCCTTCGCTATCGTCAGCTCCGGGAAGTTTGAATTCATGCTCACGATAATGAAAGAGAGGTAGCGGTGCGTTTCCCATGATGGTGCCCACCACCAAACGCTGTAACTGTCCGTTACATAGTAGTAGTCAAAGAGCGTGATCGGATTACCATCGAGTTCTCCGGTCATGATGTTGATGCAGGATTGTTTGTGGGCGCCGTCCGTTATTCCCAGCTTACCGAGGAACCCATACTTGTGAGCGAAGCTTGCACGCTGTTCGGTGTCGAATGTCAGCCCGAGGTCTTGCGCCTTCAGCGCCAATAGATCACGTCGCTTTTTCTGTTCTGCCTGACGCGCCGCACTCTTGATCGCTAATACAAGAAAGCTGAACATCAACACGAACACGCCAAGAATCGCCGCGACTATTTTAAATACAACTTCTGCTACGCCATCTTTCATGTTTCACGCCTGTATCAATCTGGTTTCACGATACAGGAATTCGTTTAAGACATCACAGAAGGTTCGTGCTTCGCATCAGCGTACTTTCATTGACCACAACAGCGCGAGCCTGTCTTGCTATAAAGCGCCGGCATCCCATTTACAAAACAGCCATCAAGCTTCCACTGGCATTCTGAAAATCCGCGTGTCGGTGGCTCAACCTAGCCGCGTAGCGGCGACAGACGCACGAAGCGCGCCCGAAGGGCGAGCGCAGCGAGTCCATTCTGCCCCCGGCCACCAAAGGGGCTTTTGCGTTGGCAATAACCCAATTTGCCGGCCCGCGGTTCAGAAGTCGGCCCCTGGCGGGGCCGTTTTCTTTGCGGACAGCAGATTCGATTCAGGCCACTGGAACCCAAACCAATTTGGCCTCTGCCACCCGGATGTCGGTCTTCTCCAGGCCGATCTGAAGAGTTTCAATGGAGCCGGCCAGCGCGTCATATTCTCCCTGGATGCTGATCAGCTCGTTTTCCAGGTCGCGTTCAAGTTCAATCAGGTCCTGACGCTTCGTATCCGCTTTTTGCCGGGCGGTTGCCAGCCTGACCTGGGCTTTTTTCGACGCCGCCCTGCGCGACGCGGCCCTGTTCAAGGTTCGCGAGCTCACTCTTCCTCGCAGCAAGCCGCCCAGCAAGTCACCCACACCCGACATCACCTCGGTCTGCGTTCGGGTTGACGCATCCACCTGCAGTTCCGTGGCCCGGGCATCGGCCGAGGAGATCTGGTCCTGCAGGCGGTCAATGCGCTTCGCGTACTTCTCTCGAAGCCGGCTGACCTCGAGGTCGGCGGCCTCGTCTGCGGCCTGCTCGCATCGCGCCCTGAAGTTCTCCTCGCTCTCGCCGACGCGTGAATACAGTTTCAGGCCCGGGCACTTCCAGATCTCGATGCTGCGGTTGGCGGCCAGGTAGTTCTTGATATCGGAGTGGAGGCCGGTCCAGAACGTCTTGTTCTGCAGCCTGGTATTGCCCAGCTGATAACTCGCGCCGGCCGGTGCTTCTGACTGGAAATCCCGCGCGTCATGGTCCACCGACAGGACGTCCTCGACATCGATGAGGCCGTCCAGGGGAAAGATCACAGCCTCGTAGACCTCGTTATGGCTGACATCGGCCCGGGTTTCGTCGTACAGGAGCTGCACGGTCACCGCGGCCGCCGGCGCCAGGGTCGTTCCGGTAGGATCGGCCCCCAGGTCCGCGGCCCAGGGCGCGGCCGGGTCGAGGTAGACCACCTCAATGCCTTCGGCAACGGCCGGAGCGATTGCTGCCGGGGCATCCGTGTCCGCAACCTTGGCGATCGCAGCAGGTTCCTGCGCCTCGGTTGCTTGCGTGACATCTGCCTTGTACGGCTCCATCAACTCGGACACCTGGGCCCGGGTAAACGGCCCGAAGCGGTAACACATCGAGTGCCTTCGGCTGAGCACGGTCTGTTTGTTCTTTTTGGCAAGGTGCATCACGAACTGGCGCTTTTCGAGGTTGGAGATCCGTGCGTCGAGGTCGGGCATGCCGCCCGATATCCCGTCGAGAATGCGGCGCTTGTCGTTCTCGGTCTGCAAGCGCCCGACGATCCAGGTGCCTGCATTCGACTGGGCCTTGTAGTCGATGTCGACCGGGTTCTGGGTGACGAGGACCAGCCCGACGCCAAATGCCCGGGCCTGTTTCAGGATGGTGAGAATCGGTTTCTTGGACGGCGGCTCGGCGGACGGGGGCGCGTAGCCGAAGGCTTCGTCCATGTAGAGCAGTGCACTCAGTTCGGAGGTGCCCGGCTTCGACCGCATCCAGGTGACCACCTTGGACAGCAGCAGCGTGACGACGAACTGGCGCTCTTTCTCGTTGAGGTGCGCCATGTAGATGATGGCGCACGGCGTTTTGCCGTCGGCCCCGAGCAGGTTTTCGATATCGAGCGGCTCGCCCTCGAGCCACGATGCCATCGACGGGGAGGCCAGCAGGCTGTTGAGCTGCAGGGCCAGCTTCATGCGCTCTTTTTCGGGGAAGAACATCTCCAGGTCGAAAACCCCCAGCTTGCGGAACGGCGGCTTCGGAATCTGGCCGACCAGCGTTGCCAGGTCGAGGTCTTTCCCCTGGCGCCACCAGGTTTCAATGATCGTGGCGATGAGGATGTGCTCGGGCCCGGATACCGGGTCGGATTTGATGCCCGCCAGGACGAGGATGGACGAAACCAGGCCTTCGATCTCGTCGCGAATGGTCTCGGCGCTGTCCTGCCAGTCCAGGTCGGGCGCCTTGAGCGACCCCAGCACGTTGATCGGCACGCCGATCGATGAGCCCGGGGTGTAGATCTTGAACTCGGTGTTGTCGCGCAGCCTGGCGATGCGCTCCGGGGTGATACCGTCCCCGGCAAGGTCGGCCTGGCGTTCCGCGGCCTCCTTGGCGGCCAGGTCGCCCACGGTGACACCCTTGCGCCTGGCCTTGCCCTCGTCCATCCAGGGTTCGAGGTCATCGGCAGTGCTGTCGGGGAAGTTGAGCAGGATGTTGCCCATGTCGCCCTTCGGGTCGAGGATGAGCGTGGGCGTTCCGCCGAGCAGGGCTTCTTCAAGCATGTTGACGCCGAGCCCGGTCTTGCCCGAACCGGTCATGCCGAAAATGACACCATGGGTGGTCAGGGTGCTGGCCTTCAGCAATACCGGGTCGCCACCCTCGCTCTCGCGGCCGATATAGAGCTGGCCTTGTTTATCGATTTCCATACAGGAACGGTAACAAATCCAAGGCGTATAATCTCACTCGAGGGAGGGCAGCGTCATGTCGAAAACAATACTAAGAATTGGTTGCACCTTCTTGTTGGCCGCCGCACTTGTCTCATGCTCAACCGAGACGACCGAAGCGCCGGTTGAACCAGAAGGCAGTGCTGTCGAAGCGCAGGCCACAGTGATGGCGGCAGCTGATGCCTACATCGATGCCTGGTTCCAGCATTTTCCGGAAATGGCGACCTTTTACCGGATCGAGGGCAAGTCCCACGACCGGTTGACCGACAATACGCCCGAAGGTCGCGCATCCTGGCAGGCGGTAGAGGACCAGTTGCTCGCCGACCTTGCGTCGGTTGATGCCGAACGGCTGGAAGGGACGGATGCCTGGCTGCCTTACGGGGTTTTGCGCGAGAGTCTCGAGGCATCGCGTGATTCGAGGGTTTGCCAGAATCACGGCTGGAACATCGACCAGGTCTGGGGCTGGCAGATTTCCTCTGGCGAACTCGCGACAGCACAGCCGGTGTCGACGGCCGAGGAGCGGGCATGGACGCTGGCCCGCTGGCAGCAACTACCAGCGTTTATCGACAACGAAATCGAAAACCTCCGGGCAGGGCTGGCGGCCGGTTACAGTGCGCCGCAACGCAACGTGATACTGGTTGTCGAGCAGATCGACACTCTGCTCGGCATGGAGCCGGGCGAATCGCCGTTGTTTGCGCCGGCCGTCACGGCAGAG
>JBFFOS010000098.1:0-10842 GCA_041574375.1 Woeseiaceae bacterium | reverse complement strand
GTCGACGGCGACGAGGCGCGTATCGTAATCCTCGATAACGTAGTGCAGGAACTCGTCCGTCCCCTGCATACAGTCATAGTCGCTGAACGCGGCACGCATATTGTGCTTGTCATCGCGATTGCCGGGAATCATGTAAACCGGTGCATCAAGCGGCGACAACAGTTCGCGCAGGCATGCGTACTCGTCCGGCAGACCGTGCTGGACGGTATCGCCGGTAAAAACTACGACATCAGGTTGCTGTTGATTGATATCCGCCACAGTGCGCCGCAGGCAGTCACCCCGCAGCTGAGCTGCGGGGTGATCTGATTCCGGCACCAGGATGTGCGTATCGCTGATCTGGGCGACAATCAACAGGTCGCCCTAGTCGACAATCTGATAAACGGGCGCTTTCTCCAGTTCCCATTCGCCGGTATTCCGGTCGTACTGGGACAGGGTGAAGCAATGCCAGTCGTTGTCATCCAGCTTCATATGATCGCCGCGATAATGGTACCCCGGCCAACGTGTCTCTTTACGGAACATCGTGCAAAGCACAACCGGGAGGATCATGACGACGATGTACGTCTGCATCACAGACGGCGCTATCGACGCCGATAGCTCGGCGAAGGAATTGCTCGTGAACATTACATTTCCCCAATGAAGGTTCCGGCCACTTGAGAATATTCTACTTTTCTAATTCTCCGGCAGCTCTTTGTAAATATTTCCGGCCTACTCTGTCAATTCGAGATACTACAAATCGCCGGCTGAACCGTAAAACTCGCGCAGCACGGCGACCACTTCGTCACGGCTGAACTCGGGCGGTATCGACTCCCCATTGGCGAACATCTCGCGTAGCCGCGTGCCAGAGATTGCCAGCCGATCTTCCGCAGAATGCGGGCACGTTTTGCCAGTAGCCATGCCGTTACAGCGGTAGCAGAAAAACGTGATATCAATTTTGAGAGGCTCCGTCTGCAGACTCCCCTCCGGCAACGTGTCGAAAATATCCTGCGCATCGAATGGTCCGTAGAAATCGCCGACGCCGGCGTGATCGCGCCCGACGACCAGGTGTGAACAGCCGAAGTTCTGGCGGAAAACAGCATGCAGCAGGGCCTCGCGCGGGCCCGCGTAGCGCATTTCAATCGGGTAGCCAGCCTGAACGACGGTGCCATCCACGAAGTAGTTGTTGACCAGCGCATCGATCGCCCTGACCCGCACATCGGCCGGGATATCGCCCGGCTTCAGCGCGCCGAGCACCTGGTGGATCAGCAGACCGTCACAAATCTCGATGGCAATTTTGGCCAGGTACTCGTGGCTGCGATGCATCGGGTTGCGTGTCTGGAACGCCGCCACCTTTGACCAGCCTTTCTTTTGGAACAGCGCCCGGGTTTCTTCGGGGCGATAATAGAGCCCGGCATAGGTCTCAGGAAAATGACTTTCCGACAGAGTGCGCACCGGGCCACCGAGATTGACGGGGCCCTGGCTCATCACTTTTTCCACGCCGGGATGCGCGGTATTCGTCGTGCCGAATACGCGTGAACATTCGAATGCAGTGTCGGCCGCGTATTTCTCCCCGACGGTAAGAATGCCGAGCAACTCGCCGGTTTCCCCGTCAACAAGCGCCACGTCCTCCCCGAGCTCGATACTGTCACCAAGCTCCTGTGTGCAGGACAATGTGATCGGGATGGGCCAGAAGAGTCCGTCAGCGAGCTGCATACCCTCACAGCTGCCACGCCAGTCGGCCTCGCCCATGAAGCCCTTGAGCGGTGTGTAAGCGCCCATACCGAGCATGAGCAGGTCGGAAATCTCGCGGCTCGCCAGTGGCACCCGTGTCAGATTTGCCGCCCGCCGCGCTTCGTCCGCCCTTTCCGCTTCCGGGACCAAGAGCGGCCGCAACGAAGCCGAACCATGTGGGGGAACGAGTTTAACCATCGTCAACTACCTGATCATTGCAAGGCCGCCAATCACGAGCGCGGCAAGTAAGAGAGTTTGTATCACCATAACGCCAATCGGCGCCGGCCCGACATCGGCCAGCGCTTTCAACGAGGTTTTTACGCCGAGCGCTGCAACCGCCGTGAGCAGGCACCAGCTCGAAATCGGCGTCAACATCGAATGCGCCTCGGCGGGAACCCAGCCCATGCTGTTGACAATCACGAGGGCGACAAAAGCCACGAGAAACCAGGGCAGCAGTGGCCGCTTGTCCGGTGACTCGGCACGGCTGCGGCGGGTTATCAGCGATATTGTGACGACGACGGGTACGAGGCAGGCCACGCGAATGAGTTTCACCAATGTGGATATTTCGCCGGTTGGATCGGAGATGATGTACCCGGCACCAACCACCTGCGCCACGTCATGAATCGTCGCTCCAAGGAAGACGCCTGCTGTTGCATTGTCATACTGCAAGTAGGTGACAAAAACAGGATATGCGACCATGGCTACCGTACTCAGGGCTGTAACGCCGGCGACAGTCATGATCGTATTGCGCTCATGGTCCTTGTGCGATGGCAGTACCGACGAAATCGCAAGCGCGGCAGAGGCGCCACAGATGGCCACAGCGCCGGCCGAGAGCACGGACTGGTCTGCCTTCAGGCCGAATGCGCGGCCGATCAGTCCTCCGACTACAATCGTCGCCACGACGCTAGCCAAGATCAAGGCCACGACCGACCAACCCAGGCCCGTTACATCGCCCATCGTTATTCGCAGACCGAGCAACGCGACCCCGACGCGCAGAATATTACGGCTTGCAAAGTAAATTCCTGCAGCAAAACGCTCGTCCTCGGTAAGGAAATTGAATGCCATCCCGAACAACAGTGCGTACAACATCGCCGGACCACCGAGCTGGTCACTCACAAATCGCACAGCAAGCGCGATGGTCGCGCTCAGGAGCAAGCCGGGCATCGCAACGCGTACCGTATCGATCGTCCTGGTCATTAATGATCTCTTTTGCTCTGGCAATCCCCGGCGGGGCCAGTAATATTTGATTTAGTATATTATAATTACCACATATACTCGAATATTGCGGTAATCGAAGACGGAGAACCTGGTGAGAGATAAGAGGCGTGGCATTCACGAACTCTACGGTGCAGACCCCGTCGCCGCAGACAGAAAATTGTGGGGGCGCAAAAGCGACCCGCTGACAAGACGTGGATTTCTCACCAAGGGCGGCCTCGTTGCAATGTCGACGGCAGTCGGCGCATCGATTCCATTTGCACACCTGATGCCCGAAGGCTTGATTCCGGCGGCACTTGCCCAGTCGGATACTCCGTTCGAGATTCCGGGTAAAGAAGGACTGGTCGTCCTCAACGACAGGCCGATCAATGCAGAAACGCCTGCACATCTTCTGGACGATCGTATTACGCCCGCCAAGCACCTCTTTGTCCGCAACAACGGCATTCCGCCTGTCACGGACGGAATCGACTTGGATGCCTGGGAACTCTCGTTCGGCGGTGAATCGGTTGCACAGGAAATTACGCTGACGATCGGCGAGCTCAAGAAAAAGTTCGAGCACCACACCTACCAGTTGCAGCTGGAGTGCGGAGGCAACGGCCGTAGCGAGTTTGTGCCGCCCGCCTCCGGCAACCAATGGTCAACGGGTGCTATTGGCTGCCCTGAATGGACCGGCGTGCGCCTGAAAGACGTGTTGGAACATGTCGGTATCAAGGACGACGCAGTCTACGTCGCCTATTACGGGGCCGACGTGCATGCCAGCGGTGACCCGAGCAAAGTACCCATTTCCCGTGGCGTTCCGCTTCAAAAGGCGCTGCAAGATGAATCCCTGATTGCCTGGGCGATGAACGGCGAAGACATTCCGCCGATGAACGGCTATCCCCTGCGCCTGGTCATCGCGGGCTGGCCCGGTTCCGTCGCTGGAAAATGGCTGAAGAAGATCGTTATTCGCAACCAGGTTCATGACGGGCCCAAAATGACTGGCACATCGTATCGCGTACCGTGCAAGTCCGTCGCTCCGGGGACGACCGTACCCGACGACGAGATGTGCATCATCGAATCAATGCCCGTCAAGTCGCTGATTACTTTTCCAAGGTCAGGCATCGAACAACCATCAGGACAGGCCCTTAGCTTGCGTGGCCATGCGTGGGCGGGCGATCAGGATGTTACGGAAGTTCATGTGTCGATCGATTTCGGCGCCACCTGGATTAAGGCCGGCCTGGAACCGGCGGCAAATCGTTTCGCGTGGCAACACTGGAACGCGGAAGTCGAGTTTCCCGCGATCGGTTACTACGAAGTCTGGGCAAGAGCCACCGACAGCCTCGGCCGTTCGCAGCCCATGGTACTGCCCGGCTGGAATCCAAAAGGCTATCTGAATAACGCCTGCCACCGCATTGCGTTACAGGTCGTGTAATGAGATTCGGCGGACACTTTGCCGGGATGCTGGCGGCCGCCCTGCTCTTCTCGGCATGCTCGAAGCAGGAAGCCGTGCCTGAAGCAACGCCCGATCCCGCTCCGGAACCGCAAGTGGCCGTAGCGAGCGGAGCGGAACTCGATCCCGTTACTGGCCTGAAGATGACGGAGCACTGGGAAATCGTGCGTGCCAACTGCACCGCATGTCATTCCTCGAAACTGATCACGCAGCAGCGCGGCACCGCGCAGCAATGGTTGACCATGATTCGCTGGATGCAGGAGAAACAGAACCTGTGGCAATTCGATCCGGTGACCGAAGAAAACATCATTAGCTACCTGGCAGAGAATTATCCCCCGAGCGACGCTCAACGCCGGGCCGCTTTGCCTCACGACCTGATGCCACCCACCCCCTATTCATCGGAGTAAGAGACCATGCTGGTATCCCCCGCAGACGTCGTTGCCAAAGCCAAAGCAACCATCAAGGAATGTTCCGTCTCAGACGCAAAGCGCTGCCGGGACTCAGGCACATTGTTGATCGATATCCGCGAAGTGGCCGAGTACAACCGCGGGCATATCAAGGGCGCCATCCTGGCCTGCCGCGGCATGCTCGAATTCGAAATACACGGCATTGTCGAGCGCGCCTGCGCGGACACATCAGTGGCGCCCGAGGACTGCGACATCGTGCTGTATTGCGGCACAGGCGGCCGTTCAGCGCTTGCAGCACTGTCTCTCGACGCGATGGGCTATCGCAACGTCAAATCAATGTCGGGCGGGCTCGTCGCCTGGGCGGCCGCGAAACTGCCGCTGGAAGTTCCTACGGCCTGATGCAGGCCAGATCCTCGGCGACGATGACGTCGCCTTTGTAGCGCTCGCGCACGAGCGAGACGTTCTGCTCGAGATTCGCCAGGCTGCGAGCCATGAAATGGCTCAGAACCAGCTTGCCGGGTCCGGCCCCGGCCGCAATTTCACCGATGACACTGGGCGGCGCATGCAGACGGCGGCCCACGCCCTCGACATTCTCCGGCACAACCATGTGCATGACGAGCACGTCAGCACCTTTGGCAAACTCCACGAAGGCGGGGTCAGCGCCATTCTGGTCGGTGGCGAAAACAAAAGTCTGATTACCCGTGCGTACGCGAAACGCCGCTGCCGGTACGATGCCATGCGGCACCCTCATGGCATCGATGCTCAGATCCTCGCTCGTGTAGACAATCGTTGTCTCGCCATGTGGAATTTCCCGTGGCGTCAGCATCGGGGTGCTGGCCGTGCCATCAAGAAACGACGAGAGATACGCGTAAGCCCCTTGGTTCTTGCCCAGCATCGACTGCAGGAAGTCCTTCAGGCCTGGGAATCGGCCATCGCCAGCAGGCCCGGCAATGGACAACGATCGATCTCGACCCGAAAAATTGCCGGATTTGATCAATGCCGGGAAATCTGCAGAGTGGTCAGTATGGAAATGACTGAGGCCAATAAAATCAAGGGCCTTAAATGTCGCGCCTGCCTCGCCGAACCGTAAGAACGTGCCGCCACCCGCATCAATCAGCACGCGCGATTGCCCATCGATCCATACCAAGTAGCCCGACGACGCCCGCGCATCGTCGGCAATCGGACCGCCCGAACCAAGTATTTGCAGCGCGAGGCCCTCGGCTGGCGGGCACGTCGCCGTGGCCGGGGTGCATGCCAACAGTGCAAGAGATGCTATCGACAGAGAAAGGATCTTGGTGAAAGTGCGTATTGTCATATTCAGGCCTCAGGCGTATTCGTATTAACCGTCATAGGTTTTGCGCGGGACATCTATTAGTTTTTACTAATAGAGGCAACAATAATAATGATCAACGAAGCGAAATCCATCGCCGTCGTTGGAATCGGCAACAGTTTGCTCACCGATGATGGTGCCGGTATCCACACGCTGGAGCGATTTGCTGAAGACAACACGGATGACGGTGTCTGTTGTCTCGATGGCGGTACCGTGGGCCTCGCACTTCTGGATCGCCTCTCCAATCTCGATGGTCTCGTCGCACTTGACGCAATGATTCTCGGCAAACGTCCGGGCGCCGTGACCGTCTTGCAGGGCGAGGATATGGATTTACACCTGCGTAATCAACGCGGCAGCGTGCACGAAGTCGGCCTCTCCGACCTCATGGATGCCCTGCGGTTGCGCGGCGAACTCCCTAAAAACCGGGCGCTGATCGGGATCGAGCCCGAAGACATGGACTGGGGCACCGAACCGACGCCTACGGTAGCCGCCGCTGTCCCCAAGGCCGCTGCCCTCGCAGAGGACCTCGTGCGCGATTGGCGTACTGCCGAAAACCCGGAGGTACGCATATGACAACCCCGGAAGGTATTCAGGACGCGGCATTTCCGTTTCACGGAAATGTCCGCCCAATTCTCAACGAAGTCATCCACGCCATCGACAGGTTGCTCGATACTGGCGAAGCGACAACGATTGACCTTGCCAGTTTGCCCTTTGGACCGGGCGAACTGGAACACCTGGAGGCGACGCTCGGAACGGGCGAGCTTTCTGCAAAACTGGATGCGCTGGGAATCAGCCGCATTCGCGAAACGGCCTATCCGGGCGTCTGGTGGCTGGAGCACCGCAACGCCCACGACGAGGTAGTTGGCCGCTATCTGGAAATAACTCGTACACCCGAAATACTGAAATCACAGGACGCTGACATCGCTGCCGGCCGCGCTCGCCTGGAGGATCAGTTCGAGTAACAGACAATTGCGGGAGGAACACAGCATGAAAAAAACACCGACCGTTGGTGAGATATTGCAGGCGAAGGGGGTTTCGCGACGCGGTTTCCTCAAGTATTGCGCCACGACAGCTTCGATACTTGCACTACCGCCCAGCATGATTCCACGTATCGCCAAGGCGATAGAAAACGCGCGCCGGCCATCAGTCATCTGGCTGTCGTTCCAGGAGTGCACGGGGTGCACGGAGTCGCTGACGCGATCCGCGTCACCTACGGTCGAAGGACTGATCTTTGATGCTATCTCGCTCGACTACCATCACACGCTGCAAGCGGCTGCCGGCGACCAGGCCGAAGCTGCACGCCATGCAGCGATGGAAGAGAACGATGGCAGCTACCTTGTCCTCGTTGACGGCTCCATCCCGCTCGCCAACCCGGGCTATTCGACCATTGCCGGCATCAGCAACGTCGATATGCTCAAAGAAACGGTTGCCGGCGCGGCCGCTGTCGTGTCGATCGGCAGCTGCGCCGCTTTCGGTGGGATCCCCGGGGCTGACCCGAATCCGACGGGCGCGGTTTCCGTCATGGACATCGTGACAGACAAACCGGTCATCAACGTCCCCGGCTGCCCGCCGATCCCGATGGTAATGACGGCCGTGCTGACGCAATTCCTGACCTTTGGCACATTGCCCGACCTGGACAAGCACGGCCGCCCGATGGCGTTTTACGGCAAAACGATTCACGACCGTTGCTATCGTCGGCCGTTCTACGAGCAGGGCAGATTTGCCGAAACTTTCGATGACGAAGGCGCGAAAGCGGGCTGGTGCCTGTACAAGCTCGGCTGCAAGGGGCCAATAACCTACAACGCCTGTGCCACGACCAAGTGGAACAGCGGCACGAGCTTCCCGATTGAGTCCGGTCACCCGTGTCTGGGTTGTTCCGAGCCGAACTTCTGGGATAAGGGCGGTTTCTACGAGCCGCTCTCCACCGGCAAGTTTGACAGTGGCACGAAACTGGCTGGGGCCGCTGCTGCTGGCGTAGCGCTGGGCGTCGTTGCTGCCGCCGCCGGACGTCGTAAACAATCCAAATTTGCTAGGGAGGGATGACATGGACCTTCTGGAATTCGCAAGAGGCCCCGCACTCCAGTGGGCCGCCTACATACTCGTTGCAGGTTCGATCTGGCGCATCGTCGGCATCCTCCTGCTGAAGGAAAAATCAGACTTCTCAGAGCCACGCAAACGCGCTGGCCTGAGCGCTGCCCTGAAAGTCATCTACACGCGTAGTTTTACAGCGCAACCGTTTGCAAGAGCGACCATGTACCCGAAAATGATGGCTTATGTGCAGCACATCGGTCTGTTTGCCGTCGTTTTCCTGTTCGTGCCGCACATCATGTTTTTCGAGGGCTTCCTGGGATTCGAATGGCCGGGACTACCAAACAGCATCATCTACGTGTTCGGCGTCGCGGCGGTGGTGGCAAGCCTTGCTCTTCTGATCCGGCGCGTGACGAGCCCGGTGCTGAGACTAATCTCAAACTTTGATGACTACTTCAGCGGCTTCGTTGCAATCCTCCCGATCGCGACAGGGCTCCTGATTCCGGTGCGCATGGGATTTCGTTACGAAGACCTGCTCGCCATCCACATCCTCTCCGTCGCGCTCTTCATGATCTGGCTTCCATTCGGCAAGTTGGGACACGTATTCCTCGTATTCATAACACGCGGAACGACCGGAATGGCATTTGAACGCAGGGGGGCCAAGACATGACCACCGTAGACGGAAGACACACGCTCGATCGTGAAGCTGAACGGCTGGCCTATAAACCACCCGAGGTGCGTCACGACAAGCAGGGAGACATGGGCTCCAAGGAACGCATCGACAAAGCGATGTGGAACTTCCTTAAGGATTTCAATACACAGACTGCCTCTTACCTTGATGGTTGCCTGCACTGCGGAATGTGTGCGGACGCCTGTCATTTCCACGTGCGCACTGACGATCCGCAGTACACACCCATCTGGAAAATCGAGCTATTCAAACGCACCTACAAGCGCAATGTCGGACCGTTCGCTTTCTTCTATCGGCTTCTGGGCCTGAAGCGCAAGGTGACAATCGAAGATCTGGAGGAATGGCAGCACCTGATCTATGACAGCTGCACGGTTTGCGGACGTTGCTCGCTTGTCTGCCCGATGGGTATCGACGTTGCGGGACTCGTCTCGATGGCCCGGCACGGCATGTTCAAAGCCGGGCTGATTCCGCACGAACTGCACGAAGTTGCCAAGAAGGCCGCTGAGACTGGCAGCCCACTCGGTATTACGCCCGACAAGTTTGAAGAGCGTGTTGAATGGATGGCCGATGAGCACGACGTCGAAATACCCCTGGATGTCGAGCAGGCGGATGTACTGGCCGTTATGTCGTCGATTGAAATTCAGAAGTACCCGCAGTCGATTGCCGCAACAGCCAAGATCCTCAATGCGGCCGGCGAAAGCTGGACGTTCCGGAAAGATGGTTTTGAGGCGACCAACTTCGGCCTTCTGTCCGGCAATCCGGACTGGCAAAAGGCAGCTTCAATGAAGCTGATCGATGCAGCCATCAAGATTGGCGCCAAGACGCTGGTGCTGCCGGAATGCGGACACGCCTACATGGCGCTGCGTTGGATGGGAGCAAACATGTACGGCAAACCGTTGCCGTTCAAAGTCCTGCACATTTCCGAGTACCTCGCCGATGCGCTGAATACCGGCAAAATCAAGGTGAAGAAGGTCGACACGAGTGTGACCTATCACGATCCCTGCCAGGTATCACGACGTGGTGGTGCAACCCAGGCCGCACGAGACGTTATCAAGCACCTCGGCGTGGACTTCCGCGAAATGGAGTATGGCGGCGACTATAACTGGTGCTGCGGTGGTGGCGGCGGCGTCGTCACGATCACGCGTGCCGATCCCCTCAGGCATCGGGTGTTCAAGCTGAAGATGGACCAGGTTGAGAAGACCGAGGCCGATGAACTGTTGTCGAGCTGCGCCAACTGCAGACAAAGCTTTGACGACTCACAACAACATTTCGGATGGGACTACACCATGGGTAGCCTCATGGAAATGGTTGCCGAAAACCTTGAGGAGGGTAAATCATGAGCTCTCGAATTGTGGTAGATCCGATTACACGTATCGAAGGTCACCTCCGCATCGAAGCACAGATGGAAGGCAACCAGATCGGCCAGGCCTACTCGTCCGGCACGATGGTGCGTGGCATCGAGATCATTCTGCAGGGGCGCGATCCGCGCGATGCATGGGCGTTTGCACAACGCATCTGCGGTGTGTGCACGCTGGTACACGGTGTGGCATCGATCCGTTCCGTTGAAAATGCGGTGGGAGCGAAGATTCCGCCGAACGCCGAGCTGATTCGCAACCTGATGATCGGTGCACAGTACATCCACGACCATGTCATGCATTTCTATCACCTGCATGCATTGGACTGGGTGGATGTTGTATCGGCTCTGAGCGCCGACCCGAAAGCGACAGCGGCACTAGCGACATCACTGAGCAGCTACCCACGTTCATCGGAAGGGTACTTCCGCGATGTCCAGAAGAAAGTGAAGGACTTCGTTGAGGCCGGCCAGCTTGGCATTTTCGCGAAAGCTTACTGGGGCCACCCGGAATACAAACTGCCGCCGGAGGCCAACCTGATGGCCGTCGCGCATTACCTCGATGCGCTCGAATGGCAACGCGATGTCGCACGACTGCACGCTATTTTCGGTGGCAAGAACCCGCACCCGAACTTCGTCGTCGGCGGCGCGCCCTGCCCGATCGACCTGAACTCTGACTCCGCCATC
>JBFFOS010000097.1:0-10908 GCA_041574375.1 Woeseiaceae bacterium | reverse complement strand
GCCACCCGGGCGGGACAATCGTGGTTAATACGGATAAGGCTGTTCGTCAGGTGCGAGGTTAATCTGGGCGGCCAGGCGGTTGAAGCGTGCGTGCAATAAAGGTCCAATGCGATTTCCTTCACGCCCTCCCGGTCCGAGATATACAAAGCAGATACCTATGGTCACCACGAGTAAACCCTGGGTCCTGGGGCTCAGCGCCTCTCACAACGGCGCCGCGTGCCTGCTTCATGGCGACCGCATCGTCGCCGCGGTCCAGGAGGAACGCCTCGTCGGCAAGAAGCGCGCGCGTCTGTATGGCTCGCGCCCATCCCTGGCGGTGCAGTACTGCCTCGCCCAGGGAGGAATTGCCGCGGCCGACCTCGACATGGTCGTCATCTGTGCGCAATCGGCTCTGAATCTGCCCGAGAACGATCTCGCTGCAAACCGGATGCTCAACGTAACGGCCAACGGCACCCCGACACTCGCCATATCCCATCACGCCGGCCACGCCATCAGCGCATTCGCCACATCCGGATTCGACGATGCCGCCGTGTTGGTCGTCGATGGTATGGGCTCGCCGACCAGCGATCTCTCCGATGACGAGAAGAACGCGGTTATCGATACCTGCGTCGCCGGCGGCGAGACCAACTCGATCTATCACGCCGAGAGCACGACGCTCAAGGCGCTCGAGAAACACATGATCGACCAGGGCCGTTGGCTCGACGCACCGCCGCCCGGATCGGCCATGCCGGGCTTCGGCAGTCTTGGCGGCCTTTTCTCCGCCGCGGCCCAACAGATATTCGGGGACTCGATGGACGCCGGCAAGGTCATGGGACTTGCGCCCTACGGTTCGCCGACGATCAACCCGGAGGAGTTCTTCGAGATTCGCGATGGGCGCTTCGTATTCCTTGACGAAGTGCAGAAGCGATTTACCGCAACGGACCGCTGGCCGGAACACAAGAATACCTATAAAGACCTCGCAGCCTCCGTACAAAACGCTCTCGAACACGCGCTGCTGTACCTGGTTGGCCGGGTCCGCGAGTTGTCTGCGAGTCGCAACCTGGTCTATGCCGGTGGCGTTGCGCTCAACAGCGTCGCCAACGAGCGCATCATCCGCGAGACCGACTTCGACCGCGTCTACGTGATTCCCGCCGCGGAAGATTCCGGTCCCGCGATCGGCGCGGCCTATCACGGATTGTGGCACCTCACCGGCGAGTACACGCCGCAGGCCTATGAGCGGGACGCCTTCGGCGCCGTATACGGAGACCGCGAAATTGAGGCAGCGATTGCGAGCACTCCCGCCATTGAGACTCGGGAGACAGCGAACTGCGTCCGCGATGCAGCCGACCTGCTCGTCGATGGCAGGATCATCGCCTGGTTCTCGGGGCCTTCCGAACTCGGGCCACGGGCGCTGGGCCAGCGCAGCATCCTGTGCGACCCGCGCCAGCCGGATGCCAAGGAGAAGCTCAACGCACGAGTGAAACACCGCGAGGGTTTCCGCCCCTTTGCGCCGGTCATTCCTCTGGAAGAAACGGCGAACTGGTTCGACGTGGCCGGGGTGGAGCCCGCCAGCCCGTTCATGCTTCGCGTGATGGCTTTCAAAGACGCCAAGCGTGATCTCGTACCCGCGGTCGTTCACGTCGACGGCACCGGCCGCGTACAGACGGTGACCCGGGCGGTAAACGGGCCTTATTACGACCTGGTCCGCGAGTTCGGTGAGCGTACCGGCGTTCCCATACTGCTCAATACGTCGCTGAACGTGATGGGCGAACCCATCGTCGAGACACCCGAGGATGCCCTTTGGTGTCTGTTGCTGACCCAGCTAGACGCCTGCGTGTTCGACGGCGCGATTGTGACCAAACGGCCCGGCTATGGTTCGCTCCGGGACCTCTGCCCCTATTTCCTCGTGGGCCCCGGCGACATTCGCAGGCCGCCATCGGGCGACGGCCTGCTTTTCGCCGTAACGACACCGTGGGGACCCTACGTGTTCGGCCTGCGTGATGCACATACCATCGCGGTACTCGATCTGTTGCTGGGCGGTCTCATGGACGGCAACACCCGGGCCGAGGCAATCTTCGAACAGTTGCGCAGCCGCCGTGGCGATTTTACGGAGACATTCCTGATACGCCTGTTTGCCCAGCTTCGGCGCTGGCGGGTGATATCCTTTCGCGATGCCGGATGAAACCATCGATACTCTGGAGCGTGCCGCGCTTGCCGGCGATTGGGACGCCGCTGCGAGACTCGGATTGTGCTACCTGACGGGCAGAAACGTCACCGCCGACGCGGCGCGCGGCCTGGACCTCATCGAGCAGGCCCGCCGGGCCGGCCATCCGCGAGCCGCTTACCTGGCCGCCACGATCGCCAGCACCCCTTTCTGGCGGCCACAAAACTGGGAGGCAGCCTTCGATCATCTCTTGCAGGCCGCAGAGCGCGGCAACGATGCGGCCCAGTCTGCATTGCGCGTACTTGCCGCCGGCCCCTCAGCCGATCGTGACGAGGATAGCGACTGGAGCGCCATGCGCGAATACGCCAACCTCGATGCCTGGGTTACGCCGCCCGAGCCACGCCTCGTCCGGGAAACGCCGCGCATCCAGGTGATAGAGAAATTCCTGCCTCCGGCAGCCTGCGAGTGGCTCATCGCGCAGGCCAGGGCACGGCTGGAACGTGCGACGATCTATGACAAGGTGACGGGTGGAACGACCGAGGACGGCCGTCGAACCAACACCCAGTGCGATCTGGACATCGAAATCGGCGGTGTCCTCACCTTCGTCGTTCGCGCACGAATTTCGATCATCACCGGGCGGCAGGATATGGCGATGGAGGTGCCAAAGGTACTCCACTATTCACCCGGTGAGACTTTCGCGGAGCACTTTGACTACCTCAACCCCGCGGAACCGGCCTATGCCCGCGAGCTCGCGACGCGCGGTCAGCGCACGGAAACGTTCCTCATCTATCTCAACGACGATTTCACGGGCGGCGAGACCTATTTCCCGGAACTCGATATTTCCCATGTCGGCGCAACCGGCGACGCCCTGCTGTTTTCAAACGTCGATGCCAAGGGCAAGCCTGATGAGAACACGAGACATGCCGGCCTGCCGCCAGCTACCGGGGAAAAATGGTTATTTTCCCAATGGATACGTGAATTTCCTAGAAACTAGTGAACTAACGGCACACCTTTCACCGAGTCGATCTTCCAGCGCCAGCCCTGGTCGTCACCCATGTAAATGACCGCGTAGACGACCTTGGCTGTCTCCTGTGGCGGGATATTCATCGTCTCGGTATATTTTTTCAGCCCGCGGGGATCGAACTCGTCCCACACCGCGATCGTTACCTCGGTGATAGCGATGTCTTCGTTCATATTCTCAAAGGTGATGCTGTATTTGGTAGTGAATGCCACAAGCGTTGCTTTCAGCTTGCGTAGCTCTTCTTGCGTCAACTCCCGGCTCGCGCCAGCAGCAGCGATAACGGGCTTTGCATCAGCCGGAGCTTGCTCTTCGGGTTGAACTTTTTCTTCTGGCGCAGGCGTTTCACTCTGCGCCGCTGGCACTGCTGCCGCTTCGGGGAATTCATTGCGGCAGCTCGTGATGATCGCGCTCGCTGCAACGTCACTGGACACGCCTTTCAACGACTCCAGGATGCATTCGTCGTAGCTGGCGAAGTCCGTTGCTTCCGCATGGCCTGCGCCGGGTAACAAGTATACGGCGAGGAAAATCCAGGAAATCGTTGGGCGCGATGTCATTGTTCTTATTCCCAGCGCAATCAGACAGGCCCCATTTATCCCGTTCTTTTGCCGAATTTGCAAGACTTGGGCGTGGACAGCGTTGTTTACCAGCGTCAGTCGCGCAACAGCTATCAGCTCACCAACCCCGGGCCGAAGCGCAAGCCCTCCACCTTTCACAATCTCAGTGTACGCGCTGGTTTTCTGCGCAAGCAGCGCCTGGATGAACTCGTCAAGGCTGTCCAGCGAGGTGCCATTGCAGTGTGCCGCTCATCATCCCTCCTCGTCATCGGCGCGCAGGTACTCACGGCCCGCGGTCAATAGCGTCGACCAGAGGTCCTGCAGGTAAGCGTGTGGATCACTCGTCGCAATGAGATCTTTGTACAGGAGCACAGCGCCGTTGAAGCCTTCGCTTTGCCAGGTAGTCCCGGACGGCAGCGTCACCTGCGGCAATGCGTCGGGCAACGGATACGCGGTGACGTAAAAATACGGCTCCGGGACGCTGTCGTCGCCAAACGCGAAACCAAAATTCATCTGCTTGTCGGAATATTCCTCGTTCGCCGGATCCTGTCCAGCGACTTTGGCGCCGGGCAGCCAGATCATTGACACGTCGAAGTGGTGCGGCCACACCTGGACCGGGCTCTTCTCTTCGCGGATGCCGGCACGGAAATCCTCGAGTGCTGCCGCGACCGAGCCGATAGCACGATGCAGGATATTCGCCTGGTCCGCGGAATAGTTCGAATACGAATCCTTGGTCACGAAGTCGGTGTCGGGCGCCACCCCGCCACTCACACCGGCCACCTGCAACGCGGCGTTAATGGACGCTGCGAGCTGCGCACTCGATTGGCCGGTCAGTCGCTCACTGAAACTCGACGAGCAGGTACGCACATGAATCCGGCTGGAAGCCAGATCCAGCTCGATCTCGAAGTCCGTGGGGCCGTAAATCACCCCGGTCGTCAATCCATACAGCGACGGCCGAAGGCTCGCGTGCCACCAGTGCTTACGCTTTCTGCGCCTTGCCTTGGCCCAGGCGCCCGCGACGCGCGCGTAAGCGTGTGCGGCCTGACGCGTCGCATCGAGATCGACAGGCTCGAGCTCAGGAAATTTCCCGTCGGCCATACTTACCCCCTGACACCTGCTGAAGGCGACTCCTGGATGCTCCTGAGCACGATCGGGCCTCGCCAAGGGAATAATGAATCCTACCCATCCCGGCAAGAACCCCGACAAGAAACATTCGGCTGCAAGCTGAACTCGAACTCCTGGTTTGCATCGGCCCGGCTTTGAAGCGAGACTAACGCACAGCCTTCCCGCACGGCAAATGCCCGATGGAACTCATTGTCTTCGATCTCGATGGAACGCTTCTCAATCGGAAATCGGCCATTTCGGATTACACGAGCGAAACCCTGAAACTGCTGTCCAAGCGCGAGATTGCCTATACCGTTGCGACCGGCCGAACGCTTCATGGCGCACGGGCAATTCTGGAAGGCCATCGCTTTGATCTGCCGCAGGCGTACAAGAACGGTGTCATGATCTGGCATCCGGAGCAGCGGCGTTTTTCGAGCACCGCCATGCTCACGGCGTCTGAAATGGAAAACGTCGTTCGGGCTTGTATCAGCCAGCAGGTAACGCCGTTCGTCTTCACACTGGACGGAGACGATGAAAGCACGGTGTACCACCCGCCGCTGCAATCGGATATCGAGATCGAACTCGTTCGCAGTTTCAGTAGTGAGGATAACGTGCGGTCGCGCTCTCTAGAGGAGTTACCGCGCGATGCCGCTATCACACACGTCAACTCGATCGGTGCAGGCGATTCCATCAAGGCAGTCCTGAGCAGTGTCAGCGAGGAACCGCATCTCGTTGCGTATTCCGGCATCGCGTTCGAGGGTGAGCAGTGGTACTGGCTGGACGTCCACCACAGCGACGCCAGCAAGGGCGGAGCCATCAAGACCCTGAAGGAGTTACTGGGCCTCGAACGCGTCATCTGTTTTGGCGACAGCGACAATGACCTCAGTATGTTCGAGGCTGCCGACGAGGGTTATGCGCCGGCCAATGCCAACGATGCAATCAAATCCGCAGCGACAGCAGTCATAGGTCATCACGACGAGGAAGGCATCGCCCGTTTCCTGCGCGAACGGTTCTCACTCGACGAATCCTGAGCGCTGAGCGGCACTCAAAGTGCGGATCTTTTCGTGTTTGTGGGAGGGCTTGCTTGACGAATCACCTGCAGACCGAGATCAAGCCGTTCCGTTAGCCGCCTAATCTCCGCTTTCGAAGTGCAGAGCGGGCATTCATCGCCGGAATGCCTGACAACCTTCATCCGAGTATCTGCATCCACCAATTGCAGTCATTCAACTGACCTGAAAATGGCTAACTTGACCGGGTAATCCTGGCCACGAACAGGCAAGTACTTGCTGGCGTTGAGCTGTTGCCGGGACCGATCAAGACGCTCTATGCTGATTTCCGGGCCTCACTCGCCAAATGAGCAGAGCAACGCCGGCAGCGATTAGAACAAAAGGCGCCAATGGCAACGCAATATCAAACCACTGCCAGAATCCTGCAATCGCAAACCCGATTCCAACCAGGATCCAGAACCCTTCGACGTGTACACCATAGATTTTGCGAAGTGCCTGCATGCCCAATGTGATCGTTGCTACACCAAGCAATGCAACGCCCATACCGACGTCAGCTAACCACGCAATGCCCACCCAGATGAAGAAAAGGGCCCAACCAGCCGTATCGAATCTGCTCCTGCGGTCGTGCCGATCCATAAATACTTTCATTTTTTCGAAGTCCGGACGACCGTCCGGCCCACAACACCAACTTCGCATATCTGACATTTCCTGCATCCTCCGTCAGGCGACCCGAGTCTCAGAATCCGTAACTAATCACGCGTCACCACTCCACCGGCTAAGGCTTGTGGCTAACCTGCTCACTTGCAGCAACTCGCATCGGAGTGTCGAGCCCGATATTCAGCGGAAACTCGAATTTGAGCTTCGCATTCGTAATTCCAACCAACTGCATCCCCAGAATTGCGTCGCAGTCTGTGTCCTTTAGCGTCTCCTCAACGGTGCATTGTGCGGATGTACATCCCATGACCAGTGCCGCATCGAAGTCTTTGGCTCGCTTCAGCAAGCGTTTGCGTTGTCCAGCGGACCACAAGCAGGTTGTTGGACAGGGTACATAGCTAGTGAAAACGTCCGTTCTAACCCCTTTACGTTCCAGAGACTCGCGCAGTTCATCCAGGTATTCTTCGTAGGCCGGCGTCTTGATGCCGTGTTTGAAAAACTCAATGAACAGCGAGTCATTGTCGCTGGCCAGGCTGGCCGGCGGACATACGGGGCACGAGACGAGCAGGACCGACTTGTAATTCTGCAGCTTGTCAGAAAGATCCAATGGTTCCAGGTGAAGAGGCATGGCAAACCTCCTTTGCGGCTTCAGAAAAATACGAGGAAGATGATTGCCGCTTAGACCAACCACCTCGGCAGCCCGGCTGTCTTGGGTCCTTCGTGGCGCTCGATCGTCGCAAAGGAGTCGAGGACCCGTGGCTTTGCGTCTCGAGCTTTTGCTCGATTTGCCTTTATCGCGAAACGAATTTTCCCACCAGGTGTGCTGTTGTCAATTCTGGGATGTACGTAACGTCAGCTGCGGGTCAAAAGCAGTCACCTCTCACCTTGAGTTACGTCCTTGGAGTCGATCTCAACAATGTCGCGCTGATCAGATCCAACTTAGTGCACGATCGATTATTGAAGTCGCCGCCGTTTGTGCGCAGTCACCGTGGGCGATCAGCAATCGGTCGGGTTTCCAGCGCAGCAACTTCTCACGCGCTGCTCGCGCTTTGCTGCGCCTGAGAAAGCTCGCTCGCCATTCTCGCGGCGTACTACCCTTCTCACCAACCAGGCCGTCAAGTCGCATCAGCATGCCTTTCCAACCCGTCATGGTTGCATCAGGATGGCGCTGGATAAGATCGCAGATGATCGCCGTGCGCGACCGGTAGTGGAAGAACACGACCTCCTCCATCGCCAGGGAGCCGTGAAAGATCACCTGGTCAATGTCATCCGCCCACACCGAGGGGGAGTCATCACCCAACTCGTCATCGAAGCGCAGATCTGGCCTACGTCGCACAAGACCCGGTGGCGCATATATACGCGCTTCAGGACAGCGTTCGGCCCATTCAGCCAGGAAAAGGTGGTGAATCTTGTTCGGGGAGACGATGTACCGCACCGGGCCCACGGCCTCTACAGAGCTGAGCAGCTCATCTGAGATAGCGACCGGTGACCAAACCCAGGCGCTGCCGTCCGAAAGACGAGCCACCGCCATGCGCGTAGGGTAATCAAAACCGTAGAAGGACACGGTCGGCCCTTCGGCCGTATAAAGAGACGGTCCAAACTCGTCGAGCATGGCGACTAGTCTGCGACTGCATGATCGTATTCGCGATTCGGAGAAACACGTATGAGCGTGGCCGGATCCCCGTGCGCCTGAGGCAACGCGGGTTCTTCGGACAAGGTGACCGGGTCGACTTTCCCCTACAACCAATGCTTTAGCTGCTGTTTCCCGAGTTCGGTGACGATCAGTTTCCGCTCCCCTGCCAATCGACCTGTTTCAACCAAATTCGACAAGCACTGCTCAATCAAGTCATCGACTGGACGCCGTCCCACTAGTGGTCTTTCCCAATCTGTGAATCGGGGTGAGGAAATGTGTCTGCATTATCCTCGCGGGAACGATGCTGGCCGGAGGCCAAACAACCAAGTTCTTTCCTGATAAGAACGGACGGAGCATCCGATTTCCACAGTGCCTGCTCAAGAACTGTTGAGACTTGATCAGCCTTCGCCCAATGCGCAACGTCTGACTCTGGCATGCGAATGGTCATTTACCGTCGTTGAAACTGACTGAGAAACACCCATCGTCGGCAACATCCAGACGACAGGTCAGCACCGAATCCGGAAAGCAGGTTTGTTCGACGACACCTTGGCCTGATGCAATTTGCTTCACCTCACCACGACTCGCTTAAACGGCGCCGGCAACGACGCCAATGAAATCACTCTTTGGCGTCAACGGTACTCCAGTCAACTCTCCAACCATTTGGCGTATCTCAAAGCCTGCGCTCTTCAGTTCTGCCTCAGCGCTCTCGGGCGTGAAGTATTGCATCCAGTTGTATATCTGCCAGGTTTCTCCGGGTTCGACGATTACATAGCGGTCCAGAGACAAACACTCCTCCGGGTAAACAAAGGATTGTTGAATCCCGACATAGTCGCCGGCCGCCCAGAACCCGCCCATCATTTTGTCTTGGATGAGGGTGGTTTCGTCTTTTTGCTCAAAAGAACCAATCCCGGCAACATCCAGGACAATCTGCCCTCCCGGATTTAGCATCCCATGCATCCGGGCGAGCAGTAGCTTCCTTTGCTCCGGCGAGAGCACGCAGAGATCGGTATAGATCAGAGTTACGATGTCGAATTCAGAAGGCAGATCATCCAGGAGATAGTCAGCTTCAACATACCGGATGCTATTTGGACCTTGCGTCTTCGCGTAGTCCAGTGAATGAGCAGAGAAATCAACGCCAGTGACTTGCGCACCTCTGGCTTCGAATCGTTGAGCGTATAGTCCCGGTCCACAACCGAGATCACACAAACTCTTGCCTGACAGATTGAGTTGGGAGTCAATCCACTCGACCACTCTGTCAATCGATTCATGTTTTCGCGAGGCAAGGTCAGTTTCCTGACTGAGGTGATAATTCAACATCTGTCGTGCCAGGTGTGGTCGTGTCCATAACTCTTTTACGGTGGACCGAGAAAAGGGTTCTGGACGTTTGGCAATATCCTTTAACACGTCATACATGATCTAGGAGCCTAGTTTTCGGACATCGCAGGGCTGACCCCGCATTGGTGAGGACCCGCTCAACGGGTCGATCAACCTGTCATCGATGACCGGATTTAGGTTGCCCCCTGCTGAACTGAGCGGGTCGTACTCGGGAAGATCCAGCTCGACGCACCCCTGCCACCAGCCTTCTTCGCCTGCAACAACCTCGGGATGAAGGTGCTCATCCAGTTTGGCCCTGAGCCGAATGGATCCCGCCGGCGTGCACAACGCTGCCCATTCGCCGTCCGCGATATGCCGCTGCTTTGCCGTATCCGGATGCATTTGCAGGATTGGCTCCGGCACCTCTCGACGCAGACTGGGAATCGATCGATAGGAACCATGCGTGTAGGCTGCTGACTTTCCTGATGTAAGAAGCAGCGGATACTTGTCTCGATCCGCCCTGGTTCTTTCCTTGGGCTCATCGTATCGAGGCAACGGATCGTAACCGTGATTTGCCAGCGTGAGTGAGTAGATTTCGAAGAGCCGCGAAGGCGTGTTGAATCCCGTTTTGCAACCGGACTCCGAGTCCTGTTGCGGGTATTTTGTGTACGTCGGTTCCAATTCGAATGAGAGACCGTTCGGCTCCTGCCGCAGGTCTTCCATCGTCCGTCCGAGCCGCGACAACATATCGTGGAGTCCCGCTTCTACGTTGCCCTGGAAGAACGCATCGCCCAGACCGAGACGCACAGCCAGATCGAACATGACGTCGATGTCGGAGCGTCGCTCAAATTCGGGCACCACAGCGGCTCGACGGATTTGCACGTGACCCTTGTCTCTCCAGTCCATCTTGCCGAAACATGGTGGTGACCGTCGATAATTCCCTGGCTTCATTAGCGGATGCTCAGCTCGATGTTAGCTTAATGTCGGATTCCAAGGGCAATATAGACAGCGCCTGGGGGCTCCTGGCGGACACAATCCCTGTGCTACCTGCCAAGACAAGAAAGCCGGGACACAAGGGCCCGGCCTCTTTTGTTTTGGTTGCGGGATTGCCCTCGCCCCTGCGGGGCTCAGTTATATTGGCCGGCTAACGCCGGCCTCCGGAGCGCACTGCTCCGACAGTCCCGGTGCGAAAGCACTTACACCAGATCAATCGCTGCTAGTCCACCACCTCGATCTCGCCGGGCCTCCAGGACTTGTCGAACCAGGGTTCGAGCGGCCCGTACAGCCTGAGTACTGTAAACCAGCCTTTGCCCGGGACGGTCGGCACCCAGTTTGACGCTTTCCCCGGTGGTGGCTCGGGTCCGAACCAGACGGTCACACTGCCATCGTCATTCGCCTGCACCTCGCCGCTCTGGCTGCTTACGCTGGGCTGAGCGGTAGTCGGCGTCTGCAGGATCGATCGCGTCTGGGGGTCGTAG
>JBFFOS010000096.1:0-10934 GCA_041574375.1 Woeseiaceae bacterium | reverse complement strand
CAAAGGCCGGATACAAATAGTGCGCCGCCGCCGCCAAGTCCAATACCAAGATATTGCCCACCAAACATGAAACCGTTACCGGTCGCTCGTTCATCATGCCGCAGCTTGCTTACGGCAAGCGAATCAATAGCGACGTCCTGCGTCGCACAAAAAAAGTTGTTGAGGACGATCATCCAGAGCAGGAGCTTAAAGTCGGCAACGAAATCGACAACCGCGACGAAGACCAGGGTGACGATCATCATGCTGGTACAGAAAGTGATCCAGGCTTTGCGTCCGCCGAACCGCTTGAGCTTGATGATGTCGACCATCGGCGCCCATACCCACTTGAACGACCAGGGAATAAATATCGCCGCAACAAACGCACCGATCTGTTCGAGCGACAAACCTTCGATACGCATAAATGCGACCAGTGCAGTCGATGAAAATCCGTAAGGAATGCCCTCGGATATGTACAGGATGCCGAAGGCGGATAGCCTGCCGCGACGGCTGTTCAGGAGATTTCTCGGCTGCATATTCAACGTGTTCGAATTAGTCGCTCGGGAACCCTACAGGAATTGTTGGGCAAATGCGCGAGCGCTATTTACTGCGACTATTTTCAAGTCGGGCAGGACAGTTTGATGAAAGGAACAAAAAAAACGTGAAGCTAAACGAGAGACATATTGACAGACCAGCTGTTAATCAGCGGATCGACAAAATCGCTTGAATGCCCAACCGGATATTGCGAAGCACGATAATGACCCAGGCCCGCATACCCCGCGAGCCAGCCGGGTATTTGCTTCATCCGAGATCATCGACATTAGGATTGTTACCACGGACATACTCGAAACCATGTATGAGTTCGCCGCAAGGGCCATGCTAATAGGTTGTAGAAAGCTAAATGGGCGGCGCGACGGAACCTTGCAAACGCCGGTTGGGAATATCGATAGCCTTGGTCTCGTCGTGCGTTTCACCCTCCTCACGCTGCGTGACGAGATACCACCATCCGCTTATGGCGCTTGCCAGGTCTGTTCGAGTATTGTTACAGGCACGTTCGACGGTTGATAGGAGAAGGCGCAATGTCCCGGGGGATAGAGCGCTGGTGGCTACAGATTCCAGGGTGGCTTCTACTGGCTTATCTTGTCTACGCACAGGCAATTCCCGCGTTTGATTATGAACTGGGTGTTCGAATGGGGACCCAGGAATCGGCACAAACGATTACCGAGGTAGGCGCAGCCTTCTGGTATGGTTTCGCGTTTTCCGACCTCGTCATTTACATACCCTTGCTCGGCATTGGGTTGATCGGTCAACTTCTAGCTTTCCCATGGTGGCGAGTCGTGCTTAGTGCCGCGCTCGGTATAACGGTGTACTGGCCGGTAGTTGTGCTTGCGACAGCAGTTGATGCGCGTGATGCGTCAGGTTGGAATATCGACGAGACGGATTACTGGATTGTCCTGCCGCTAATCGCAGTTTGGGCATTATTCGGCTTATTCCTGCTTGCGCGCACCGCGGGCGGGGGCGCCGACGGTGGCCAGTAAGATTCATCGCAAGCGATAAGCATACGAAAGGGTGACGGTATTGTAGTCGCCACCAAACTCCGTCCTGATGTCGTTGGTGAAGCTGAACTTCCATAGGTGACGGTTCGCGAAGGGGTAGGCTACCGAGAAACCCAATCTTGAATTTCGCTGATAATCCACGTTGATTGTGTCGTCGACCGTCGTACGACCGCCGATATAATGCGTTCCGTCAAGGGACGCCCAGAACCCGGGGCGGATTCTTCGAATAAGGCTGAAATCGAACGCGGTGACGGGTTTCTGTTCGCGGACCCCACTTACAAAATCCTTATTATCCTGGAAGAACCAGGTTCCTGCCGACAATTCCAGAACCCAGCGATCAGTAAGCGGCTGGATGTAGCCAAGCCGTACTCGTGCGGACCAGCGATTGCTGCCGATGTTGACGAGTTTGTCATCGTCATACTGACCGGTGGGCGCGACTATCTTGATACCCAGACCAAGAATTGGTCGCGGCTGTTTTCGAAATGACTGAAATGCCTCGGGACTCAGAGACGGCGCACCCAGAAGGTTAACCGATAAAGTCGCGGCAATATCTCCCATGCCCTTAACGTCTCTGCGTACGGGCAGTCCCTCAAGGTTCGCGCGCGTAGAACCCGAAGCGATGGGTATCTCGAACCGCAGGTTGGCGCTTCGCCCGAACAAACTGAGTGTCGTCTGGTAACCGAGAATGACGGAGTTGCTACGCGACTCCGCGCCCTCGACCGGCAAAGAAGCCGCGGTGATGACATCTCCCGCCTGATGACCATAGGCAAACACAAGCAGCTTTGTTCCTTTTGGTGCAGGCCAGTAGGCGCGCGGCGTAATCTCCTGTGCAAAACAGGATCCAGCCGCCAACAAAGCAATGCTGAGTATGAATACTCTAATCGTTGGTAGTGCCATCAGGAATCGGAGTTGCCGGTTAGTGTCAGAAAGCATACCGTAGCAAACGGTGCTCTGGTAAAAGAAAGAATCTTCGTATTACACAATGACTGCTCGTATCTTGAAACTTTCGGCAGGCTACGGCGTTCTGCTTGGAGTTATCGTCTCGGCGGCGATGACGTTTGCAGACTGGAAACTTAACCCATCAGGACTTTTTCATAATGAACACGGAACGCAATGGGCCATTGTTGCCGAGACCGCAGTAAGTTGGCTGTTGCCCGTGTCATTGGTGGCATGTCTGACAATAGCAATCGTTTTGTATTCGGCTGGCAAGATCAGAAACAGCTAGCAGGTTTGTTTCAAGTGGCTTTGGGACTGCTAAACTAAAGAGCGACGACCGCTCGTTCGAGGCAGACTGTCACGAACGAAATTCGGGCGGCCATTACTCGGACATAGGGGCGTTTATGGAAGCGTTGGCACGGCGGCAGTTTTTGCAATTTCTTGCGGCAAGCCCGCTACTCGGGTTAACCGAGGCGGGAAGGCTCCTCGCCGAAGAGACGCTGGATTCGATAGACCTGCCGGAGCACCTGATAAAGTCGCCGGCGGACGCACTCGACGTTTTTGATTTTCACAATGTCGCAAAACAGGTCCTGCCGACATCACACTACGGTTACCTGGCGACAGGGACAGACGGCAACGAAACACTTGCTGCTAACAGGGAGGCGTTCGAGCGTGTCTACCTGCGCCCGATGCGAATGGTCGACACGTCCAACGTCAGCCTGGACACCACACTGCTGAATCAATCGATTGGCTCGCCGATCCTGATGGCGCCGGTTGGCAGCCAAAAAGCATTTCATGCCGAAGGCGAACTCGCAAGCGCACGCGCTGCGCGGGCCAAAGGGACCCTGCAGATGTTGTCGAACGTGTCGACGCATTCAATTGAAGACGTGATTGATGCACGCGGCGAACCAGTTTGGTTTCAGTTCTATCCAACGAATAAATGGTCGACGGCAAAGACCATGTTGCTTCGCGCTGAAGACGCCGGCGCGGAAGTCGTGGTATTGACCGTCGACCTCAATGTGGAAAACAAACGGGTTTTGCTTGGCCAGTTCTCTCGGGCCGACGATCGAGATTGCAGCGCCTGTCATGGTGCCGGGCCTGATGCCTGGATAGCAAGCAAGCCAATGTACTCGGGCACCGGTTCAAAGTCGGTGGACTGGGACATGTCCGGCATGACCTGGGACTACTTGAGGCAGATACGCGAGACAACGTCGATGAAAATCGTGCTCAAAGGCATCGTCACCGCAGAGGACGCTGCGAGTTGCGTGAAGCATGGTGCTGACGCCGTTTATGTGTCCAATCATGGCGGCCGTGCCGAAGCCAGCGGTCGCGGTTCTCTCGACAGCCTGGCGGAAGTCGTCGCCGAGATTGATGGCCGCGTTCCGGTCATCGTTGACAGCGGCTTTCGTCGCGGCACCGATATATTCAAGGCGCTGGCAATGGGCGCGAACGCCGTGTCTATTGGCCGCGCGTATATCTGGGGTTTGGCGGCTTTCGGCCAACCGGGCGTCGAAAAGGTCCTGGAGATGCTAAATGCCGAGCTCGCCATGGTCATGGGACAAATGGGCGCACGTACGATTTCCGACATCGGTTCGCAACACATCGGAAGGTAAGGCCGGACGTTCCGGTCCGCGCAACCAAACAGTCCTTTCTGGCAGAAAACAGAATGCCGGCGGTAAAATGGCGGGTCGGCTACTGCACATTGATTCTCGCCGGTATGCCAAGGCATAGCTAATGCAGGAGAACGTCATGGGCGCCTCTAAAGCGAATTCAATGACCATCGTCAAGCGTAACGACCTCACGCCACTGTGCTGTCACTGCAGCAAGGAGCTAACCGAGGTTTATGCCAAGACCAGTGGTGTTCCTTTCATTGCGGGGAAAAACAGCATGTTCTTCTGTCCGCACTGCAGGAAAGAGCTTGGGTTCGCGCAGAGTCGCATGATCTGAAGGGCGAAAGGGCACCAGGGTGCCGCAAACCCCAGGCTTTCCCCCATGCCATTGGTTTTGAGTATCCAGCATGTCCTCGTTAAAGAAAAAAGCAGCAGCTAAGCAATACCGGCAACAGATTCGGCGATGTAACGAACTGCATGTCGAGTACATGCATGACGAACGTCTGCGGCAAAGCTACGAGTACTTCACCGGCTGGCAGCTCGATTACCTGCTCCCATTGTTCGGTGACTTGCATGCTCGGACCGGCTACGCGGAAGCGATTAACTTCATCATAAGCGACCTTGCCGGCATAGGTATCAGTAACCGTGACCACGATCTGGAACGCGCTGCGCCAGCCATAACGACGATGTTGCCGTTTCGGGCTTTAGTGACCGTTGCCGCAACGGCGGAGGTGAACGCCCGGGTTCTGGAAATAAACCTGGCGATCTGGCGATGCCTGATCGTTGATAAGGATCTCCCGGCGCCAATTACCGAACACGAATATTGCGTGGCCTGCCGCGACGCCAGTTCACTTGATGAGTGCGTTAGCCTTGTCCACAAGATTACCGAGTTGGGCAGGACGCTCGAGTCACTCATTGAAATGCCGATGATTGGAATAACCCTGCGGGCAATGAGAGCCCCGGCTCATGCGGCAGGCTTCGGCGCGCTCCAGGAATTCCTGGAACAAGGTTTTTTTACGTTCAGGGAGATCCCGGACGTCGATCACTTTCTTTCTGAGATCGAAGTTCGCATGATCGAGATCTTCGAGAGAATCTACACGGCGCCACTCGAAGAGCTTCGGCGATAACCATACATGGATAACACGACAGCTTAGAGCGCAAGCTCCATGTCGACGCGGTCCATACCCGGTCACCAGCCATCTTTCGTCGATGAAATAGCGACCGCTCCAAACCTGGCAAAGAACGCTGCAGACTTGTGACTTGCTGCAATTCTCACGCTCCGTGTTTGCGACAGGCGTCCAGACCGAATCACCCTGTTCATAATTCTCGACCCGACCCCAATTCCCTGCGCCTGTGGATACTACCTACTCGTGTTGCAAATGTGACCGACTCCACGCTTCGACTTTTCTTGAACTCATAGGATTGCCGCCTAAAAACGCCTCCCGAGGGAAATGAAATGATGTTCAAAATGCTGAGATTCTCGCTATCCACCGTCCTGGTTGCTTGCAGCTTGTTTGCCGTTGGCGCCGTTGTATTCGGGTGAGATCGCCGGCAAGTCTCGCTAGTCCTGCAGGGCCTTGAATCGCACCAGCGTGAAGCGCGGTGCGTTCGTCGCGAGCATGCGCTCCGCGAGCACGCCATGCACATTCTCGTCCCAGTAGTTCCACCGCGCTACAAATTGCTGTGCCAGTTCATAGTCGCCCGCTCGCTGCACCTGCAGGACCTTCTCTAATAGTGCCTTTACGACGACCGGGTATCGGTCGTAGTTGATTCTGAGTAAGCCTGTATCCGGGTCTGGCGTGATCAGGCCGTGTTCCGAAAAATAGTTGAACTGCATGAGCTGCATGTTCTGATACGGCTGATCCGCTCGAGGTTGCGCGATTTGTAGCGTGCGTCGAATACCGTCCGCGTAAAGCGCTTGCAGGCTTTCGTCGTTCAGGTAGTTGCTGGCCTTGAGCGCCGGTGCGGCATGCAGTGACACCAGGTCAGACTTCAATTCCTCGAGAAGATCAGCGTAATCGGCCAAAGCAGCCCCCAGGTCGCGGCCGTCGGCCGTCATGCTGACGCCGAGATAGTGGCCAATCTCATGCCACAGGGTTCGATTGAAGCCGCCTTCAGTTGTCAGGTGATCTCGGCAACACGCATCGACGACCGCGTCGAAGCGCATCTTCCGATTAGCAAAGAGGTCCGGGTGCGTCATGATGTTGTAGCGCAACAGGATTGTCCTGCCGTACTTGCGTGTGTGGTCGGGATCGTTGGGCAGGATGGTTGCCGTATTACCGCCCCTTGACTGCCCAAAGTCGGCGATGATGTTGTACACGCCGACCGGAATTCGCGTCCGGACTGTTTTGTGATGGTCATAGGGAAGCGAGTCTTCGATCGCCTGCAGGCCAGTGATTGCGCTCTCCAGGGCGCGACTCTTCTCAGCGTCGCGGGCAAGCACGCTTACGCCGTAACTCGCTTTGACGCCGCGAAGTTTATCGTCATAAGTCTCGTAGCTGCCAAACGCCACATTCAGCCCATCGAAATCACCGCTGACCCACGAGGCATCGCCTGATTCGTAGTCGCCACTCAAAAGGTCGCGTGCGCGATTGCGCAAATACGCTGCGAAGTCCGGGGTTTCCTGTTGTATATGATCGGCAGCAGCGTTGAGGTGCAGGCGCGCCGTGCGTAGTTCCGGCGCAAATGACAGGGCATACGGAACCGCGTATAGCTTGCCGCTATCGGCCTCAAGCGATTCAAGCCGCTCGCGAAGACCAGGGTGTAACGCATCGACTTCCGGGTAGTCGTCGAGCCGCTTCCTATCTGCCGCCAGGTTTTCCCCGGTCGCACGACGCACAACCGTCCGCAAACCGAGCAGCACGTCGGCATCGTCGGGATTCTCCGCCAGGTAGCTGTCGAGCTCCTGGCGGCTGATATCGGCCGGATAGAAGTTGCGTCCGGGGACCTCCTCGGCAACTGGCACGAACGCGACTCGCGTGTTGTCGAGCGTTGTTACGATCGGCCCGTGCGACAGGTGCCAGAGGTCGATGAGATTCCGGGTTGCCGGTGATTGGCCGGTCGATTCGTGCAGTTTCAGCAGGGCCTGTCTTGCAGCAGGTGATTGTCGATGCAGCTGCAATTCATAAAGCTCATCGATGATCCGGCCTGCGGCGATCAGCTCTGTAACAGCCCTGGCCTCGCCTTCACTCAGATGACTCAGGTCGGGGTCGAGTGTGATTCTCAAGGTTGAATCGAGGATGGCTTGTGATTGATCCTCGGCCCAGTAACCGTCAGGTATTTGGGCAAGTGAGTTGACGGTAAGCAGCAATAAGCTCAGCAGTGCCAGGCGCATGAGAGACTCCCGTGTGTTTACGGACTCAGGATATCACTGACATCTCCTGTCAGGCTTGCAAAGAGTCGCTATCGCACCATAAGCTCAGCAGCCATGGAATACCTTACTGAAGCGTTTATCGCAATTGCGATCATTGCCGTCGTCGCGGTCGCCGCGGTGTCTTTCGAGCCCGCGAATCCGTTGGCACCGTGGCTCAGGCTCGCTGACCGGTACGGGACCGACAGGCGCCCGTCACAACGCACCTTCACCGACGTCGGCGTCCTGTTTGGGTCCACGCGCGGCGCACTTCGACCGCTTACCGATTTTGCCAAGCTCGATGTCGAACTGGACGACTTCGGTCTATGGCTGATCTATAAAGGCCCACTCCCGGACGACTGCGCGGCGGGCATCAAGGTTCCCGGCACGCACGTAAGGTTCGTAAAACAAAAAGGCGATCGGTACCTGTTCGACCTGTTTGCAGAACCGCCCGTGAGAATTGCCGTGCAGGGTGAGCCTGGGGCAATGATTCAGCAGAAATGTCAGGGCGACGCTACCTGACCTGCGACACCGTTTCCCAGACGCGGAAGAAATTGCCGCCCATCACCTTGCCAACGTCTTCATCGTTGTACCCACGTTCGATCAGCTCTACGGCGATGGCGTGAAAATTGGCATTCTCAAAGCCTTCGACATACCTGGATACACCACGAAGATCGGAGCCGATTCCCACATGGTCGATGCCGCCGACCTTTATGACATGCTCGATGTAGTCGACCATTTCCGCGACCGTCGATATATGGCGTCCATGTGGCCAGATGCCTATGATGCCGCCGCTGGCAGCAATCGCGCGTATCTGCTCGTCGGTCACGGCTCGATCATGGTCGGTCAGCGCTCGCACCCCCCCGTGGCTGAAAATGACCGGATGATGTGACAGTGCGAGCACGTCTGCAATCGTCTCTTCATTCGCGTGCGCAAGGTCGATAATCAGGCCAAGACGATTGGCTTCCCCGACGACCGCCCTCCCAAACTCGGTCAGACCGCCCGGCGAGTAGGGCCATGTCTGCGTGTGGCCGAGCTCGTTGTTGCGAAAATGGATCAGCTGAATCAATCGCAGGCCGTTGTCATACATTTCCTGGAGTTTCTCGATATCCCCTTCGAGCGCGTCTGCGCCTTCGAGGGCAGGCATGACGGCAACCTGGTTCTGTTTGCGCGCCTCGAGCACCGTGGTCGGCGCGTCCGCATGAACGGCATGGCCGAGGTCGAACGTTGTTTGCAGTCGAGCTAACCGGTCGGCTGATAGCGCATATGTTTCGCCCGGGGCTGGCCGGTACCGGCCCTTCTCAATCTCCGTGCCGTCTCGGTTGACGTAGCCGCCGTCGTAGGACATATCACTGCTGATATTTGCAACGACCAGGTCCATCGTGCTGCGGCGATAAAGGTCGATCTCTTCGGCCGTAATGCCCTCTATGTTGCTTCTGTGAAACCGACTCGGGTGTGCGTGCATGTCTGCAAAAACCGATTGTTCGTGTATGGCAACGACTCTCGGATCGGGCTCTGGTAATGCGACAGGCGTCGATTCGCAGGCGACGATGAGTACGGCTGCGGAAAGGAATAAGCAGTTTTTTAATGTTCGCATCGCAAGACCTTTGGTGATGAGTTCCTGGTGTTCTAGTAACCGGCGTCGAAATCCACAACGTAGCGAAGAGGTTGCCCTTGCACATAACGACGGTAGTTATCGATGAAAATCGGTGTGATCAAATCCGGATGGCTGATGGCGGCAATGTGCGCAGTGATTGAGAGGTTCGGCGTGTCCCACAGTGGACTGTCATTGGGCAACGGCTCTTCGTCGAACACGTCCAGCGCTGCGCCGGCAATGCCACCGTTGCGCAACGCATCGATCAGAGCTGCATCATTGATGACATTACTGCGCCCGACATTGATGAAGTACGCGTGCGGCGGGAGCTTCGCCAGTGCCGCCGCATCGAGCAGGTTATTTGTTGCGTCGGTTTGCGGCAGTGTCGATACAAGATAGTCGACATCCTCGAGAAACTCGTACAGGTGTTCGACAGGTAGCACGGCTTCGAAACCCGGCACCGCCGCCCCGGATCGGCTCAGGCCGGTTACACTCACGCCGAAACCCGCAGCCGTCTTTGCAATGTGTTGGCCGATGGATCCCGTGCCCATGATGCCAAGGCACCTTCCCTGCAACACCCTCGACGGGACGGCGGTCCAGTCGTGCCTGAGCTGAGCGCTTGCGCGCTCGATTACCCGGAGCTCGTGAGCCAGAAGGTAGCCCAGAACATATTCGGACATCTGCGGGCCGAAGATGCCTTTGACGCCCGTCAGGACGTAATCGCGGCGCGCGGACGATACAAGGGGGGTTACGCCCGCCCACGTCGACTGTACCCATTCGACCTTCGGCATGTAATCCAGCACCGTCGCGATCATGCCGGGTTCACCGAGAATGACCGTCTGGCCACGATACTCATCCAGGGCCTGGCCCGGTGACACGCAGGCGCTGAGACGTACTGAAAAATCTGCGATGCGATCGATTTCTGCTGCAAACCTGTCAGCATCAGCCGTGAGAAGCAGGCAATCGGGCATGGATTACTCCCGCGGTTCAGCGGTCCACCGGTCAACCAGCGCGGCGGCAGAAACCTGGCCGAGCAAGTTGACGGCAGATCGCATCATGTCGGGAATTCGGTCGATGCCGAGTATGATCGCCAGCCCGGCGACCGGTACTCCGATCGCATCCAGGGCCGGTGCCATCGTAACGACGCCGGAAGACGGTACTGGAGCAACCGTCAGCGACACGAGAAATGTTGCGAGCATCGCCGCAGCGATGGCTGTCATGGGTATTGGCACGCCGTACAGGTGGGCCAGGAAAACGATAGCCGCACCCTGGAATAGTGCACTACCCGGGCGATGCATCGAGGCGCCCAGCGGTACAAGCAAGTTGGCAATCGTTGGCGACACGCCGATATTTTCAATTGCTTCCTCGCGCGTTACGGGTATGGCTGCAGCCGTACTCGTCGTCGACAGAGCGATCGACACACCGCCAAACGTGCCCTCCAGGTACTTGGCGGGTCCAACGCCAGCCACGAAATAAACGAGCGGTAGCGTGACAAAGGCGACGAAAATGACGAGCCCCACGAATACGAAGACGATAAATATGCCAAGTGACTGAACGAGGTCCCAGCCCAGCCTCGCTGTCACTGGCGCTGCGAGGCCGAACACGCCAATCGGTGCTGTATAGAGAATCCACCAGACGAGCTTGATTAGCGCGGCACTGGCATCTTCAGCAATGTTGATCATGCGCTCACGACGTTCGGCGGCCAGCGTGCCTGTTGCGGCGGCGACGAGCGCGGTGAACACGATCAGCGGCAACAGCGCACCATTGCTTGCGGCGGCGAACGGGTTGGCCGGCACCAGCGAGACGATGAAGTCGACGATGCTTTGCAGTTCCGGCACGTCGGCCGCCGCGGTTTCGGGCATGTCGATCTCGCTCGCGAAGCGCAGACCAAATTTCATGGTTGCCATGCCAAT
>JBFFOS010000095.1:0-11094 GCA_041574375.1 Woeseiaceae bacterium | reverse complement strand
TATGAACTGCACAAGGTCGCACCCGATGACGCCTATTCGCTGAACGGCGTATTTCTAACTCACGCTCACATGGGGCATTACACGGGGCTCATGCACTTCGGTCGTGAAGCCGCAGGTACAGCGGGGATTCCGGTTTACGCGATGCCGCGAATGCACGAGTACCTGTCATCAAACGGTCCCTGGGACCAACTTGTGCGTCTTGCGAATATCAATCTGATCGAAATGACGGACGGCGCTGCCGTCGAGCCGGGTCCGCGCATTACTGTCACGCCATTTCTCGTGCCTCACCGGGATGAGTATTCCGAAACCGTTGGCTTTCGTATAGATGGGCCGCAGAAATCGGCAGTGTTCATTCCGGATATCGACAAATGGGAGATGTGGTCAGTCGATATTCGCGAGGTTGTGCGCTCTGTCGACTATGCGCTGCTCGATGCCACGTTTTTCAAAGACGGTGAACTGGGTGGACGCGACATGAGCAAGATCAAGCATCCGTTCGTAGCGGAAAGCATGGATTTGTTTGAGTCGCTAAGTGCGGAGGAAAAATCGCGCGTGATTTTCATTCATATGAATCACACGAACCCGCTTCTGATAGATGGTAGCCCGGAACAGGCCGACGTAGAGCGCCGCGGCTTCAGATTCGCGCGTGAAGGAATGCGCCTCGATCTCTAACTGAATAATCAGGTGTCAGTCACCCTATCTATAAGCAGGGTGACTGACACCTGATTGATTTTTTGCGCTCAATCGTTGACGGCGTCTTCAGCTTTTTCGAGTGCTTCGTCGATCTCTTCCTTGCTCTCCTCGATGGCGTCACCAACGGCTTCAGCAGCGTCTTGCGCTTCATTCATCGCGTCTGCCGCCGCATCGCCTACGCTCTCAGCGCTCTCTTCGACAGCATCAGCTGCGTCACTTGCCGCTTCCTGCGTTGCTTCAACAACATCGCCCGCTGCTGCGTCTTCGGAGTCGCCAGATTCCCCGCCGCCGCAAGCAAACATGAACAGGCTTAACGCCAATACCCAATACTTCATTTTGATCCTCCCGATTCCGGAAACTGCCCGGAATTCTCGTTAACAAAATACCTCAAGTACTCGTTGATTTCACCGATGTTCGCCGTCAACCGGTGGTCCCCGTCAACGATGTGCAACGTTGCACTGCAGCTGCGCGCATAACGAATACTGTTCTCTACGGGTACGACGTCATCATGCCAGCCGTGCACTATGCAGATCGGCATCGATGGCGGTTCCGGGGTCAGGTTTTCATGACCTTCCATGTAATAGGCTGGCGCCAGCACGAACAATCCGGCCGCACCAACTTCTGCTGCGGCTGCAGTCGCGACATGCCCGCCCATGCTCGAGCCGACCAGAATCAGTCTGTCGCTTATGCCGGCACACTCGCGCACGCACTTCTCGACGCGGTCTGTCGGGTCCGCGATACCCTGGTAGTCGATGCTGTCAGCCGTACAGCCCATACCCCTGACCAACTCCGCCATCGAACGAATTTTCGTGCCCCAAGGGCCGCTTTCCTGCCCGTGAGAAAAAACTACAGTTGTCATACGAGTATCCCGTCTCCTGTGTCACACAATTCTTCGATATGTCTAACCAGCAACCAATCACGATCCTGCCCCCAGAACACGTCGTCGCCAAGTCGCATCGTCGGCACGCCCCAGGACCCCGAGGCCATCATCGACTCACGGTTCTCCTCGATCCGCCCACGCCACTCGTCGGACTCCATGGCGGCGACCACATCGGGCCAGAACAGCCCCGTTCGTCCAGTCACCTTGCGCATGCCCTTGTCGGTGGCAACATCGACGGCCTCACTCCAGATCGCCGTTCCTGCGTTCAGCAAAAAATCACGCCCTTTGTGTTCGGACTCCGCGTACAGGAATACGGCAAGACAGCGCTCGACTCCTTCTCCGACCGGGTCGGCTATTTTTCCATAGGGCAAGCCGCGTCGATCCGCCTCGCGCACTGTATCGTTCGCGATATACAGCAGCTTCGCTCGAGGCACCTGCATGCCGCGCATGACCATGGGCAGCACGGGCCGCAACCTCAATTCCAGCCCGAACGCGTCAGCGATTTCGTAAATACGCTGCAACACGAGATAGGAGTAGGGACTGCGAAACGATACAAACAGCTCGAGTGGCGGCAACTCCTTCGCAGCGGTCGGCGGCTTGACCGGCAGTGAAACGTGCATCGCCTGACGGATCGATGCCAACCGGGTATTCCCCTTTTCGGGCCGTGCAAGGCCAAGTTCATCGAATCGTGACGCCAGGTAGTGCAGACGATCCACGCCCCAATACCATTCGCCGCCGTAATGCAGCATGGCACTGTTGTAGTGCCCCAGCCGTTTTTGCAGGGCCTGGGACTCCGCGATCACGTGGTCGGCGTGGCCCGCATCCCTGGTATCTGCTCTCCTTGCCGCAGCCTCATTATCGCCGCGCCAGTACGCTTCGAGCACCTGACTGAATTCAGTCAGAAAGTCATCATTGCCTGCGCATGCGGCCAGGTAGTCGAGTAAAGCGCGGCGGTGCTCGACGGGCGGTGCGACGCCCTTATCGAGGAATGGCACACCCAGTTCCCGGGCCACGCGCTGCACATCCAGAGCGCCGTATTCGGCGAGCATATCGGGCGCCGGCTGGAATCCCTCGCCCAGTGCCTGGGACAGATACACGCGCAGTTCAATAGCGTATTGCTTAACCAGGTCCGGCAGGTACGACGCCAGCAGGTACGAGTACGGATCATCGAGTTGCAGAAATGCCGATACAACGTGTGGCTGTCCCGTGAGCTTTCGCCGCATCTCGCTGGCCGAGCGTTGCATACGCCGCGACGCCGGACTCAACAGCGCGGTAAGAAAGTACGACCGCAGTTTTTGCCTGATCTTCAATTCTCGTCCCAGGTCGACGTCGGCTTCCACAATAGCTCATCGAGATCCGGTTCCCAGCGATATTTTTTCATATCCACCTTGCCGTTGAACATCACCACACCCTCCTCGGCGAGCCGTTCACGCTGAGTCTTGAATGCGCGGCTGTTCTGGTCGAATGCACTCTTGCCGGACGACTGGATGACGCGGTGCCAGGGCAGCACCATTCCTTTGGGTGTGTACCGTAATGCGTAGCCAACCTGCCTTGCACCACGGGGAATTCCGGCGATTTCTGCGATCTGCCCATAGTTCGCTACACAACCGCGCGGAATGTCCTGGATAGTCTCCCAGATACGGCGCATGCGGGTTTCCCGATCCACCTCAACTCAGCCCGAGACGTGCCTGAATTTCGCGCTTGGCATCGCGCAGGACGGTATCCCGCTCGAGGGAGTCGAGAATCTGCTTGACGACCTTCTTCGGGCCGCCATCGCCCCACGACTTGCCTTTGGCCAGGTACTCTGCGGCGGCCTGGCCAACGAGGTAGGTGCTGTAGTACGCGATGGCGCCCTGCGCACCGGCCGTAAGAATCGTCGACAGACCCAGCGTTCCAACCTTAAGCGCACTCGATACGAGATGCAGGGCCCAGACGGTAGTCATGAGCGCCGCCGACTCGGCAACGATGACCTTTACTATCGAGCCGGCTTCTTTCCGGCTGAGAGGCAGGTCGTAAACCCTGGAAAGATGCACAACCATACCGACGTCAATAAACGCGGCCGCGAACAGGTCGGCAACGGGCACCGGGTTAAAGGCAACCGCGATGCCCTTGCCGATACAATAGGTTCGCACGAGCTTATCGCCAATTTCTCGCCGGGCCGCAAGAATTCGGCGGCCTACCTGGTCGGACAGGTCAGCAGCAAACAGGCTGGCATTAAGCGCCGCCAGCGTCTTGCCTTCCGCCTCAAGTATTTCCCAGAGCTTGAGCCGCAACACGGCCACATCGGGCTCACGTGAACGTTCGACCGTCACTTCCTTGCCGGCAGCATCAACCTCGACGACCGTCTGGGCGCGCGGCTGTGCCGCGGCGACGATGACATACTGCGGATCAATGAGGCCGGCTGTTTTGCGACGTATCGAAGCAACCAGGGCAGCGCATTCGGCGACTGTATACAGATCAGCTTTATTCAATACCACGATGACCGGCCGGCCCTGCATCAGTACGGCCCGCAGCGCGTCAAGTTCTGTCTCGGTGATGTCGCTGTCGAGCGCAAAGATAACCAGATCAGATCGACCCGCCACTTCCCGGGCAAGCACCTCACGATCTTCACCACCTGCCTCGTCGAGGCCCGGCGTATCAATCAGAAATACACCGCCAACCTGCTCTTCGTTCCAGGCCTCCATGCTCGAGTAACGCGTTTCCCCATGGATCGGGCTGACGGAGAATCGGTCTTCCCCGATCAGGGCATTAAGCAGTGACGACTTGCCCGTGCTCACACGACCGAAGACGGATATGTGCAGATGCCCATGCTCGATCTTGTCGAGCATTGCCTGTACTGCATCGTAGTCGTGAATCAGTGATTCGCGGACACCATCGGGAAGGCGCGAGTCATGAACAAGCTCGCGCAGGCTCTCACGTGCGAGCCCCAGGTGGTCGCTGCCCGAAGCCGCCCCGGCGTCAGGCTTTTTTTTCGTCCATGGCCATTTTGGCAATGCGGCGAACGCCTGCTTCCAAATGCTCACTGATACCTTCCTCGAATTCTCTCGCTGCAACTTCCGGCAGCAACTCGCCATGACGCGACAATGTGAGCACGAGGCTGCGGCCCAGCGCATCAAAAATCAGGCCGTAAGCGACCGCGTGAACCAGGCCGCCGGCAACGGTCCCCAAACCGGGAAACGCCTTCAGACCGTTGCCCGCCACAGCCAATGACAGCGGCAGCGTCTTGCCAACGCGGCTTTGACTCAAACTGAGGAATTCCTCTATGTCGAGATCGCGCGGCGCCGCACCGTACAGGCTACATAATTCCTGCGTCATCATCGTACCGATGTAACCCTGAATAATAATATCCGTTCCCGGGCTGATCGCCGCAAGCGCACCAACAATCGCCTTGCGTGTTGAACTGCGGATTATCTGCTCGGAGCGCTGCAGGCGATACTTTCCTTCTGCCTCTGCCAGTCGCGCTGCCGCCATCTTGAACACGGCGCGCTCGCGGCGAATATCCAGCGATTCGCTTTCATCTGCCAACAAACGATTTATTGCGACAACAAGCACGCCGATATCGGCTGGCCGCGTGCGCCTCGCGCTTGCCTCGGCACCATCAGCACCGCGCGCGATAACATCGATTGCACCGCCCGCAGTAACGGCAACAACATGATCACGCTCCAGCTGTCCGCCGATGTCATCAACGCGTTCCAGCAGGCGTTGCATGAGCGCCGCCTGTTCGTCGGCGGAATAGCGATCCGCCTTGTTCAGGACGATAACGAGCGGCTTGTCGAACTCGAGCAGGTTCTTGATCGACGCCAACTCGGAGCGCGTCAGATCACTGTCGCAGACAAACAGGACGACGTTGGCGCGTTTCGCCTCATCAGTGGCGACGCTCGTCAGCCCCGCTTCCATGCCGCCGATGCCCGGGACATCTGTGAGGAGAATTTCCGCCCCATCCTCGTTGCGCCAGCGGTAATGACGCACGTCACCCGTTGATCCACCGACAACATCGACAACGACGTCCGCTTCCGGCACCAGCGCCTTGATCAGCGAACTCTTGCCCGCACTGACCTCGCCAAAGAAGCAGAGGTGCACAGCGTTTTTGCGCGCCACGAGTTGCTTGAGTTCGGCCTGCGCCTCACTGACATCGACACCGGCAGCCTCGGCCTCGCGAAGGCGGTTCTCGATATCCGCTTTCGACAGCGGTCCACCGCTGGTCTTTCTTTTTGGCGAAATCTTGCGGCGGACGACCAGGCGCCAGATCAACCATAGTGCGGTGATGGCCAGCAGCGCCATGATGCTGACATAGGCATACAGCATGACTGGCGGTCCCGCCTTCAGCCTGTCCCAGACGTTCAACGCCGCTTCGGAGATAAACAGGAGCGCGCCCGTAGCCACGATGAAGACAAGCAGAATGACGGCCGCAAGCGCAATGCGAATGAACCGATCGAGTTTCATAGGTGCAGGTTACAACAATTGCGCGTCGATCCACCTGTCGATCTTGGCTTCCAGCAGCGACAGCGGCATCGAACCATCTCTCAATACCTCGGTATGAAAGGCTTTGACGTCAAACTTTTCACCAAGACGCTTTTCGGCGGTGTTGCGTATCTCGCGAATTCTGAGCTGTCCGATTTTGTAGGCCAGCGCCTGCCCGGGAATGGCCATGAAACGCTCGGCTTCAGACACCGCGCGTGCTTCGGCGACGACCGAGTTCTCGTACATATAGTCCAACACCTGCTGCCGCGACCAGCCCTTGGCATGAATACCCGTATCGACGACGAGGCGAATCGAACGCCATAGCTCGGCGTTCAGCCCACCAAAATACTGGTAAGGGTCCGTGTAGACGCCGATCTCCTTGCCCAGTGATTCGGCATATAGACCCCACCCTTCGGAGAAGGCCGTAAACCCTCCAAAACGACGGAAGTCCGGCAATGCCTCGTTTTCGCGCTGGATCATGATCTGGAAGTGGTGCCCCGGAATCGCTTCGTGGAGATACAGGGATTCCATCGCCCAATTCGGTCGCGCCCTCAGGTCGTAGGCATTCGCGTAGAAAATGCCTTTGCGAGTCCCATCCGGGGTGCCCGCCTGATAGGAGCCACCGGATGCCGACTTCTCTCGAAATGGCTCGACACGCCGAACCTCAAAGTCCGTTTTCGGGAAGATCTCGAACAAACCTCTGGCGAGCCCGTTGATCCGGTCCGACATGTCACGGTAACCCTGGATCAACTGCTCCGGCTCGTCGAAAAAGAACTGCGGGCTGCTGTTCATGTGGTCGAAGAACTCTCTCAGGTCGCCCTCGAAGCCGACTTCTTCCATGACGCCACGCATTTGACCGTGTATGCGCGCCACCTCGTTGAGGCCGACCTGGTGAATCTCATCGGCTGTCATATCGGTCGTCGTGCGCACACGCACCATGTAGTCGTACCAGGCTGCACCGTTCGGCTGCGCGTAGAGACCCACTGTCTCACGCGCATTCACGAGATACTCGTCGCCCAGGAAGTTACTGATGCGCTGGTACGAAGGAACAATCGTGTTCATGATTTTTTCTTCGTAGGCCGCTGTCAAGCGCGCACGATCTTCGTCACTGAAGTCCTCAGGCATGTTCGCGACGGGCGCGTAGAAGTTACTGTCTTTCGGATCGTCGACAATATGCGCATCGATCTGCGGCTGCAGTTTTTCCATGAGGATACGCGGCTGGGTAAGGCCCTGGCGCATCCCTTCTTTCATGTTCGTGATTACCTGGTCAATGATGACCGAGTAATCATCCGCTCGTGACAGAAAGTCTTCATAATCTTTTACGGTCTTGAACGGATGCGCGCCCGCGCCGCTGCCAAGTTGTACGAAAAAATTCGTAATCGAATAGAACTGGTTGATCGGCTGCAGATGCGAGGGGAACTGGTTACCCTCGAGCGACTCTTCCCGCTGGATTCGAAAGATGTCGTAGCTCAGCCTGTCCTGTTCATTCAGTTGCTCGCGATCAATTTCGAGCAGGCGCCGCAGGAACTCCTGATCCATGGCTTCTGCTGCGGCCCGGTACTCCGGACTGTTGCTGTTTGCCATGCGATCGTTATACCGATTGACTCCGTTGAAAGTCGCCTGGACCGGGTTCATCTCGAGATAACGATCGGCATACTCCTCGAACATCTCGTTCAGTGCGACACCCGGATCGACGACCTCCGCAGCAACAGGCTCCTCGTTGCTACCGCACGCGGCTACGAGCAGGACGGCAGCCAACAAGGCTGAAAATGGAAAAGTCATGTCGCACCCCTCAACAAAACAGGCAGACGGTTTAATGTTTTCAAGTGCGCTGCTCGATCGACGGAACAAACGCAGTGCTGCCAACACGGCAGCCGCCGGCGGACAGGTGCAGGGTCAGCGAGATAGGCCCGTCACATGACGCCGGGTGAAACACCAGCACGATGGTGACGGCATGGTCGTCAGTATCGGGCCGCCCGCTGACGCCGGCATCGCACTCGACGATGAATCGGTCATCGGCGAATGCGCCGAGGTCATTCAGACAGTCGAAGTAGGTCCTGACTTGTGCGCAAATACGTTCTCCGACCGAAAGGTCGTCCGACTCGAACACGGCCCACCGGGCTGCTGCGGCAATCGTGTTGATCACCTGCAGGCAGAAACGACGAACGGGGAGCTGCGCGGACTTGCGATGCGCCTCTCTGCCGCGTCCCATCGTGACTGATCCTCTGAGTCGCGCGCGACCAGACCGCCCGCCAGAGATCACATTGAGTCCCATGCGACCGAGCAGTCGAGTGTCTTCGTTGTTGACATCTAATGCCGGAACCAGCTGGCGCTGCAGCCCCAGCCCCTGTTGGTCGACGTCCTGCCACGGGCCGTAAGTGCGATCCAGTTTGCACAACAGCCCGGCAATCGCACCACCAACCGGACGGGCGATATCATCGCTGCCACGCTCCCGCATGCGCGGATAGTAGCCGAGCATGTTCGGACTCGCGTAGCCGAGTTCGCGTACGCCTCGCAGGGCTTCTTCGGCCGTTTCCCATTCCGCTCGCGGGTCGACAATCAACATCGCGCGGCGCTCACGACAATACATCTCCGCTGCAAGTATCGCTGCGGGACCCGTGTCGATACCTTTGCCTGGCGGCGGCAGGTACAGCAGATCGAAGCTATCAATGTTTTCGAGCGCAAACAGGCCTGTGCGGTTTTTTCGTGAACCAATCAGATCGTAGTCGGAGAGCTCGATGCCGTCGGTGCCGGCCTGGACGTGATCGACATAGGCAGATCCAATCCGGCCACCGGCATCCATTGTTGGCTCGGGCCGATGCGACGGATAAGGGTGTTCGACACGCGCAAGTGATGACGTCATCAGCATGTCGCCGATGAAGTTGTCGGACTCTTTACGAAACGAAGCGTTGCTGCACAGCTCCTGATCCTCGATGAGTCCCGTCGTCGGATTGATACGCTGCAACGTCAGGTTGAACAACTCATCGTTGGCTTCTTCGATACCGTCATAGTCGACGGCAGCCCGAATGAATTCCGTGGATCCCGGCTCTACGGCACGCAACACCAGCGCAGACCCACTTGCGGGCAGGCAAATCATCGCACCACGTGCATTGTTCGCTACACGAACAATGTATAGCTGTATGCCGCCGTGTTCGAAAAAATGTCGGACGGCCGGACCGAGACTTGAGCGCGACCAGACATCACCGAAACGCCGGCAAAATTCACCAAAGCTTTTTACAAGTACGGGAGTATTTAGCGGACCACGAAGCGCACGGCCAACGAAGGCTGCCGTGGTTTCTGGTGACGCATCGATGGGTTGATCCATCGCTGCGATTTCTGTGACTGTAATGCCGCAGTCAACTGCATCTGACAAACCTGTCTCCGAACTTGGTCAGAGTCGCTTGAGTCGATTGTAAACATTCGCGATCACGAGTGCACTTCGATAATCTCGGGAAATGAATAATGCCCTGTCAATGGCTTTTCCTCGCATCGGTGCGAGCTTGCGCCATGCAGCGATCGCCAGCGTACCGACACCGGTAACATCGCACACAATCGGCCTGCCACCCGGCACGCGAAACATTATGGTCAAACACGATGAGGCCACCAACGATGTTTACGGTGGCAACAAGGTTCGCAAGCTCGAATATTTGTTACGACGTGCCGGTGACCGTAAGGCCCGTCGTATCGCAACGTTTGGCGCGGTCGGCTCCAACCACGCACTGGCAACAGCTATTCACGCTACCCGTCTCGGTTTCGATTGCACCTGTTTTCTTTCTCACCAGAAAGTAACGCCGAACATCGCTCGAACGCTTAACATGCACCGGGAACTGGGTACCGAAATTGTTCGCTGGGGCGGCTCGGTCGATAGCCGAACTCTGTATCGAAAATACCTGCAGCATCGCAAGACCTGGGTAATACCACTTGGCGGTACCTGCTGGCTGGGTGCGGTCGGCTTTGTCAATGCGGGCCTGGAACTCGCCGAGCAAATACGTAGCGCAGAGATTCCCTGCCCTGCCCGTATTTATATTGCCTGCGGCACCACAGGCAGTTCGGCAGGACTGTCACTGGGGCTGGCCGCTGCAGGACTTCCGGTCACCGTGCATGCGGTCAAGGTCGCCGACAATCCGTTTGCGAGCGAGCGCAAGTTGCGCAAGCTCATGGCAAAGACGAATTTCATCCTGAATCGGCTGGACCCTTCATTCGACGCAAGCGAGGACACATGGTGCCTGCGTTGGCGGGATGCATTTCTTGCTGGCGGCTATGCAAAGGTCGATGAGGCAACCACGGAAAGCGTTAAGGTCGCTGATGCGGCGCTCGGCCTGAAGCTGGAAACAACGTACACGGGCAAAGCATTTGCCGCGATGCTGCACGATCTGCAGTCGCCGGATTACTCGGGCGAGCCATACCTGTTCTGGAATACTTACAATTCGCGCCAACTGCCGGTGACGAGTGATCGCCCGGAAGCCTGGGACGTTATTCCTGAAGAGTTTGCGCGCTACTACGCGCAGGAATGAGCCGGCACACCAGTGACATTATCCTGCACCGAATTGCCATATTCCGGCTGGATCATAGCGTGAACAGATTGTCAGAAAAGGAAGAACAACGTGAACTGGGATATTTTCGACTTCGCTGTTTTCGGTGCAATGCTTTTGGGAGTCGGCGTCGTTTACGCGCTGGCCAAACGGAGAGCTAGCAACACAACGTATCGATTCGCCATCGGCGTTGCACTTGCGGCCGCGTTCTTGCTCGTCTGGGTTAACGGCGCCGTCGGCATCATCGGCAATGAGAACAACGATGCGAACATGATGTTTTTCGGGGTGCTGTTGGTCGGCGTCGTCGGCGCAATCATCGCCCGCCTCCGGCCAAAAGGAATGGCGCGCGCGATGTACGCGACGGCGTTTGCTCAGGTGCTGGTTGCCGTGATTGCGCTGGCTGCCAATCGCGGACTTGCAGGCCCTTCATGGCCGTGGGACGTTTTGGTACTGACCGGGTTTTTCGCCGCGCTGTGGCTGTTTTCAGGCCGGCTGTTTCGAAAGGCCGCGCGGCACCCGCTTTCGGATCCC
>JBFFOS010000094.1:0-11128 GCA_041574375.1 Woeseiaceae bacterium | reverse complement strand
GTTCGCGCGAAAATTCGCAAACTCATCGGCACCGAGAACCCGGCGAAACCGCTGAGTGATAGCAAGATCACCAACTTACTGAAAGAGGAAGGAATTTCAGTTGCGAGGCGGACGGTTGCGAAGTACCGTGAAGCTATGAATATTCCCTCGTCGAGCGACCGCAGAGTTCGTGATACGAGGTGATTGAATGATTATAAAACACTACATGAAGGAGGATCCCGAGACTGTTATTCTGAACCCGCAGGTAAATCAAGAATATGGGAGACCATTATGCAATTGAATGTTTCAGGCCATCATGTCGAGGTAACTGAATCCATGAGAGACTACGTCGGCGCAAAAGTAGAAAAAATTGCCCGACACTTTGACATCGTGTCTGACGTCCAATGTATCCTGACCGTCGAAAAGCTCAGGCATAAAGCCGAAGCAACTGCCAGCGTTAACGGTGGCACTATCTACTGCGATCACACCGAAGAAGATATGTACGCCGCAATCGATGGCCTTGTCGACAAGCTCGAACGGCGAGTGCGCAAGTACAAGGAACGACTTGTCGATCACCACGCCAAAGATAAACATAAAATAAACTTCGCCTGACCAGGCAACGCCGGCGCGGCTTACAACCGCGCCGGTTATTTCAACGCAGAATTCAATTCCTATGAAGCTTCAAGAAATCATCAAGCCCGACGGCGTGTTGTGCAATGCGACCGCACGCAGCAAGAAACACTGTCTTGAAATCCTCAGCGAATTGCTGATTCGCAACAACCCGGATCTCGCAAGTGATGATATCTTCGAATGCCTGATCAGCCGCGAACGCCTCGGCTGCACAAGCCTGGACAAAGGCGCCGCATTTCCTCACTGCCGCGTCGGCGGAATTGAAAACAGCATCGCGGCACTCATCAAGCTGTCGGAGCCCGTGGAATTTGATTCCCCGGACGGTGAACCCGTGGATATCGTACTTGGCATGATGTTGCCCAAGGATATCGACAACACGCACCGGGCGGAAATCAAACTCATCACTGATGTGCTGGCAGACCTCGAGTTGCGGGACCGCCTTCGCCAGATGAACAGCAGTAGCGACCTGTACGACGCCCTGATTAGTGGCGCGGAGATGACATGTCAGGCGAACTGCGCCTGATCATCGTCAGCGGGCTTTCCGGCTCCGGAAAGTCGGTTGCCCTGCACGTTCTCGAAGATCTCGGCTACTACTGCATTGATAACCTGCCCGCCAGCCTTTTGACTGCAGCGGTCAACGAAGTTCGAGCACATGAGGTCGGGGCGATGAACCGACTCGCAGTCGGTGTCGATGCGCGCAGTCATACAAAGAACCTCGACGCCCTGCCCGACCTGTTACAACAGTTACGCGAGCAAGGCGTGACTACCGACATCATCTTCCTGCATGCCAGCGACGAAATTCTGTTGCAGCGCTATAGTGAATCCCGTCGACGCCATCCGCTTGCAGAAAAGGGAAAGCAACTGAGAGCGGCAATCGCGACCGAGCGCAGCATTCTCAACGAATTGCAGCTCTCGGCAGACCTGATCATCGATACGTCGCAGTCAAGCATATATGAGCTTGCTGACGTAATACGGTCACGCGTTGACCAGCGTCCCGCTCAAACCTTGTCTGTGCTGATCGAGTCGTTTGGTTTCAAGTTCGGCATCCCGACCGATGCAGATTTCGTGTTTGACCTGAGGAGCCTGCCGAATCCTTACTGGACCCTCGAATTGCGCGGTCTGACGGGGCTCGATCTGGAAGTTCAGGATTTTCTCGACAGCCAGGACAAGTTCGTGTCCATGTGCGAGGACATCAGCGCATTCCTTGCTCGCTGGATACCCCATTACCGGGACGCGAATCGCGGCTACCTGACCGTGGCACTGGGTTGCACGGGTGGCCAGCATCGATCAGTCCATATGACCGAAAAAGTTGCCGCCGCCCTGAGAAAACACCACGATCCGGTTCAGACGCGCCACAACGGCCTGTCCGCGCATCGTTTCCATCCGGACTAAGCTGCTAAACTCCGCCGGCATGGAAGCGAGAGAGCACACAAAAGCCAACCTCGAACTCCTCCGGGAAAAGCTCGGCAGTGGACGCATGCGCTCAGCACGCATCATGGTCAACAGCCTGCATCCGTCCGAGGTTGCACGTCTGCTCGAGTCGTTGCCGCTCAAGGATCGCGCTGTACTTTGGGAACTCGTCGACCATGACCTTGAAGGTGACGTTCTCGTCGAAGTTGCCGAGGAAGTCCGCGACGGCCTGCTCGAGGGAATGGGCACCGATGAACTCATCGCTGCAACCGAGGGCATGGAGCTTGACGACCTCGCCGACCTGCTCGCCGATCTTCCAGAAACCGTCACCAAGGAGGTCCTGCAGTCACTCGACAAGCAGGATCACGAACGCCTCCAGCAGGTTCTCGCATACGACGAGGAAAGCGCCGGCGGGTTGATGAATATCGACGTCGTGACGGTGCGTCCTGACGTCACGCTTGAAGTTGTCGCCCGCTATTTGCGGGTAGTCGGGGAGATTGCCGACGGCACGGATTCGATCTTTGTTGTCAGTCGAGACAATACCTACATCGGGTCGCTGTTTCTTTCTCGACTGTTGACGAACGATCCTGACGACATGGTCGCCAAGGTGATGTCTACCGACCTGATGCCGATCCCGGCGCACACGCCGTCCAACCAGGTTGTCTGGGAATTCGAGAATCGAGACCTGCTGTCGGCACCTGTCGTTGATGAGGATAACCGCGTTCTCGGTCGCATCACGGTCGACGATGTCGTCGATGTCATTCGCGACGAAGCAGAGCATGCGTTAATGGGTGCCGTCGGCCTCGACGAAGAGGACGACATGTTCGCTCCCGTCTTCAAGAGCGCCACGAGACGGGCATTGTGGCTCGGCGTTAACCTGGGGACGGCGTTTCTGGCTGCCGCAGTCGTCGAACAGTTCCAGACGACAATCGATGCGATTGTGCTCCTGGCCGTGCTCATGCCGATTGTCCCCAGTATGGGTGGCGTTGCGGGCACCCAGTCTCTCGTCATCATCACGCGCGCGATTGCGCTTGGACAGATCAACCGGGCGAACGCGGCGGGCATACTCAGGAAAGAGGTACTCGTCGGCGTACTCAATGGGATTGGGTGGGCGATCATCGTATCGATGTGCGCCTACCTGTGGTTTGGTGACTGGCGTATTGGCGCAATCATCGGCGCGGCCATGATAATCAACCTGGTCATCGCGGCCGGTGCCGGCTTCTTCATTCCCCTGACGCTGAAAAGGATAAAAGTCGACCCGGCGTTGGCTGGTGGCGTGGTCCTGACAACGGTCACTGACGTTGTCGGCTACGTGGCCTTCCTCGGTCTCGGCGCTGCCTTCCTGATCTAGGCCAGGCACCTGGTACTTCGGGCCTAGGTGAAGGCGCTCAGGTCCTTCTTGATCCAGCCGGGTGCGAAGAGTCGCGGAACGTCACGTCCGGTAACGAAATCCACGAGTTCATCCTTGACGTTCATCGCGTCACGATAGCCAAGCGCAATGAGTTCCCGTGTGTAGGCTCGCTCGAATAAGAGGAAACTCAGCAGCCGGTTCTCTCCCGGGTCGCCACCGCCCACACCTCGCAACAGGGCTCGAATAGCAAACGGCAATTCTGCGCGGTGCTTATGTGCAATAACGCGCAGATCCTCGCTGGGGACGATCAGCATTGTATCGATTGGGCGCATCGTGGTGTCGCCCACCGTGGTTACTTCATCAGGATACGTGTCGAGCAACTCGTTGATGCGGGTTATGCGCTCAAGGTCTGAGTACAGGCCGTCCATGAACAACGTATCGAGCATGTAGCCGGCAATCTGCGCAAAACTTGGCGGCTCTTCGGCGACCTCCGGTTCCTTATCGCCCGTCTCGTCGCGAATACCGATCACCAGGATCCGGTCGGCTCCAAGGTGCACGGCCGGGCTCAATGGCGTCGCCTGCCGCATGGCGCCGTCGCCAAAGTACTCGTTACCAATGCGTACGGGTCGAAACACCATTGGTACGGCGATACTCGCCATGAGGTGGTCCAGGTTCAGTTCCGTCCTCTTGCCCAGCCGGCGCGTGCGCTCCCACGGCTCCCGCTCCGGGCTGCCTTCAAAGAAGGACGTGGACCGCGCCGACGCATAACCGGCTGCCGTCACAGCGACCGCGTCCAGGTACCCGTCATCGATGGCATCCTGAATTCGCGGAAAACGCACGCTGCGGCTGAGCATCGCTCGCAAAGGGGAATTGTCGAGCAGCGACTTGGGCATGCCGACCAGCCAACCGCCAAGCACCAGCGCTGCCAGCCAGTGCAGGCTGCTCCTGAGCATCGTCAGGTGGTCGGTTCTGTAGACGTGGTGACAGCGAAAATGCCCCCATACGTGCTCAAGCTCTGCTATTGCCGAACGATAGTGCTGCGCCCTCGATGCCAGAACGACGGAGTTCACCGCACCCGCCGACGTGCCGCTGATCACCGGAAACGGATTGGCGATATCGCGCGGCAGGAGTTCCGCCAGAGCCTTTAGAACGCCGACCTGAAACGCGCCACGCGCGCCGCCGCCCGGCATCACGAGTGCCGTTTTTACATCGTTTCGCGGCTCGGTCATAGTAAGTTTCCTGTTCGCCTCAACACTACTATCAGGATCGTATTATAATGCCCGCGAATTTAAAGGATTCGTACCATGACGCGAAATATTGCACTAGCCATCACGGCTGCCACCCTGCTCGCAGTTGTTCTGAGCTTTACGTCCGCAGGCCTCGCAAATAACCAGGTAAAGGTAGGCGACGCGGCTCCGGAGTTTGAACTGTCCGATCAACATGGTCAGTTGCATTCGCTGGAAGACTATCGCGACCAATGGGTAGTCCTGTATTTCTATCCCAAGGATGACACACCCGGTTGTACAACCGAGGCCTGCGAGTTTCGTGACAACATCTTCGCATACAAGGAACTCAACGCTCAGATTCTCGGCGTCAGCCTCGATGATCTCGAGTCCCATAAGGCCTTCGCCGAAGAGTACGGCCTGCCATTCCCGTTGCTCGCTGATATTGAAGGCCTGGCCGCAACGTCTTATGGCGTCAAGACGCGCATGCTCGGCATGACTGTAGCCAAACGCCAGACATTCATCATTGGGCCTGACGGCATCATCGCGAAGCACTACGAAAAGGTGGACCCTGAAGAGCACTCGGCACAGGTCCTGGCCGATCTCAAAGAATTAGTGAATCGCAGCTAAAGCCACTTTTCCACAGACGGGCCTCAGGGCCCGACGCCTCAATGCAGTTCCTTGATCGCGTCGTCCAGTCCCGCGATCGTCAGCGGGAACATGCGGTCATCCATTATTTCGCGAATCAGCTTCGTTGATGGCGTGTACTCCCAGCGATCCTGCGGCTCGGGATTCAGCCAGACCGCTTTCGGATACGTATTCAGCAACCGCTTGATCCAGGCAGAACCAGGCTCCTCGTTCCAGTGCTCCACACTGCCCCCGGCGTACACGATTTCGTAGGGACTCATAGTTGCGTCCCCGACAAATATCAGCTTGTAGTCTGATCCATACTTGTGCGCGATATCCAGCGTCGGTGTCTTTTCCGAATGTCTGCGGCGATTGTCTTTCCACAGACTCTCATAAATGAAATTGTGGAAATAAAAATACTCGAGATGCTTGAATTCACTTCGCGCCGCTGAAAACATCTCTTCGCAGATGCGCACGTGATCATCCATCGATCCGCCGATGTCGAGACATAACAGGACCTTGATCGCGTTGTGACGCTCTGGAACCATCCGGATATCCAGCAATCCGGCATTGCGCGCCGTCTTGTCGATCGTGTCGTTGAGGTCCAGCTGATCTGCGGCGCCCTCGCGTGCGAACTTCCGCAAGCGTCTCAACGCTACTTTGATATTGCGGGTACCCAGTTCGAGAGAATCGTCCAGGTTGCGATAGTCGCGCTTATCCCAGACTTTGACAGCGCTCCTGTTACGCGAGCCCTCTTGTCCAATGCGAACTCCCTCCGGGTTATGGCCATAGGCTCCAAACGGAGAAGTGCCCGCAGTGCCAATCCACTTGCTCCCACCTTCATGCCGTTCGTCCTGCTCGTTGAGGCGTTCCTGTAATGCACGCATCAACTCTTCGAATCCGCCCATCGACTCGATCTGCGCACGCTCTTCCTCTGTCAATGCGAGTTCGGCATGGTGCCGCAGCCAATCCTCGGGAATTTCCTGGAAAAGGTCGCTCAGGGAATCTTCCACGCCTTTGAAGTAGGCACCGAATATGCGGTCGAAGCGGTCGAGTTCCGACTCATCCTTCACAAGTGTAGTGCGCGCGAGATAGTAGAAATCATCCACGCTTTGCCCTGCCAGGCCTTGCTTCATTGCCTCGAGCAAGGTCAGCAATTCCGTGATCGACGTTTTCATACCGCCTTCACGAAGCATGTAGAAAAACGATAACAGCATGGAATTATTGCGGGTTCGTGCGCCGGTCCAGGAACACAAGCTGCTCGAACAGGTGCACGTCCTGCTCGTTTTTCAACAATGCCCCATACAACGGCGGTATGGCGCTCCGGCCGTTTTCGCTGCGCAGGACTTCAGGCGGAATATCCTCGGCGAGCAATAACTTGATCCAGTCGAGCAGCTCGGATGTCGATGGTTTCTTTTTCAGGCCTTGCACATCACGCACCTTGTAAAACGCCTTTAGCGCCTCCGCCAGGAGATCTTTCTTGAGGTTCGGAAAATGCACGTCGACGATTTCCGTCATCGTTTCCTGGTCTGGGAACTTGATGTAGTGGAAGAAACAACGCCGCAGGAACGCGTCAGGCAGTTCCTTTTCGTTATTACTCGTGATGACGATTATTGGCCGGTGCCTGGCTTCCACGAGCTTCTTCGTCTCATAGACATAGAACTCCATGCGATCCAGTTCGCGGAGGAGATCGTTTGGAAATTCGATGTCGGCCTTGTCAATTTCGTCGATAAGCAGAACCGGCTGCTCGTCCGATTCGAACGCTTCCCAGATCTTGCCACGCACGATGTAGTTGCCGATATTGTGCACGCGATCATCGCCGAGCTGCGAGTCGCGCAGCCGCGCGACGGCATCATATTCGTAGAGTCCCTGCTGCGCTTTCGTGGTCGACTTGATATGCCACTCGTACAACGGCTTGCCGAGCGAACGCGCCACCTCAATTGCGAGCTGAGTCTTACCAGTACCCGGTTCGCCTTTTACGAGGATTGGACGCTCGAGTGTGACCGCAGCGTTGACAGCCATCTTCAGGTCGTCCGTTGCGATGTAGGAACTCGTGCCAGTGAATTTCTTATCAGCCATTGCTGTTTCCGTGGTGAGCGCGGCCTGCCATTTTACCGTCTATCAGGGGTCAGCGTCAGTATGTGGACCGGCTCACCCGGCAAAAAGGCATTGGGCAGCCCCTGCACCCAGTCTTCGTGGCCCCGCCCGAAAAAATCTGACAGCGGATGAGCGCTCTGCCCCGTTGGCATGTGCAGAATGCTGTTTTCCTCGTCTCCCGGAGACACGGAAAAGCGCTCCGAGGCGCCAAATGCAGGCCCCTGCGCCTTCGGCATGTCGAGATCGCCGTTCAGCGGTTCAGCCGGCATGTCGAGATATTGGCCAACAAGCGGAATGCTGCTGCTCAGCGGGTGCCGAATGGCCGCGGTGTTTACTTCACCCCAGGTCCGCTCCGACAGTGGCCCGTCATAGCGTTCGTGGAAGTAGCTGATGTTCGCCTCAACGGCCGCGACGAGAAACGCCGGCCAGCTGTCATAGTCCTGCGGCAACATGTGCAGGGGTTGCTCGGTCACCAGCGCCCACAGCGCTGCTTCGAACTGGTTACTGAGCCGCAACGGGGCATTGTCGCCAAATCGTTCACGCACGGGTGCCATGAGCGCATGAAAAACACGTCGCTCAACTTCGAGTCGAAATGCGCGCACGAGCCGATACCCAACGGATTCCGGTGTCGCCCGCGGAATCCAGTCTTCCACGAGCTCCCGATATTCGGCCAGGTCCGCACTGCGTGAGACCACCTCCTCATCAAGGACCCGCAACAACAGTTCTCGCCAGCGAGACAGGAACAGCGCCCTGTCGTCATACTGAATGGCCAGCATGTCCCCGGGCGTGAACGTGTCCTTCGCGAACAAACCATCACGGATCTGGCGGGCGCGAGCGCCGAGATCATAGCTGCCATCACCAACAATTCGCAGGGCCTCTGCATCCGCGACGCGGGCGTTCGCCGTCCAGATACGGCCACTTTCGGGATTCACAATGCGCGGATACTCGTCCGGCGCACGCCACCCCTGCCAGCCGTGTTCCTCGCTCCAGTCCGCTGGCAACATCGCGTCGAAGCCTGTCTTCCGCGGAATCTGGCCCGCAATCGTCCAGCCGATGTTGCCGCCCGCATCGCCCGTAACGAAGTTTTGCGGGGGCATCGACATGGTATTCGCCACGCCCAGTGCCTCGGCCACCGAGGTCACCGTCTCGAGATCCAGGATGCGCAGGTTGATACCTTCGGGCTTGTGTGCAATCCAGCTGACCGCAACCTCCCCGTCCGGATACTCAATATCGTCAAGAATCGGGCCCCAGATAGTTTCGCGAACGACGTACTCGACCGGGTCGCCGCCCTTGACATTGATCACCTCGACGTAGGATTCGAACGCGCGATCGCCCTCCGGCGTCTTATACGTCCCTTCCGTTGCACCGGGCCTGATGACCACAGCGTCGGTCCAGTCGCCGTAGCTGTTCGTGTAGCCCCAGGCAACTTGCGAGTTGCTGCCGGCAACGACGAACGGCCCGCCAGGCAACGTCACGCCTGTCACATCGAGACTGCCCGGTCCCGTGACGATAATTCTCGCCTGGTAGTAGATGTTCGGGTTATTGAGCCCAAGGTGCATGTCGTTCGATACGATGGCGCGCCCGTTGGCCGTCAATGCCCCCGAGACGGCCCAGTTATTGCTGCCGCGCAGCGGGTAGCGACCCTGTTCTCGGGCCGGTTCCGCATCATCTGTTACATCTCGCAGCGAGAATACGTTTGCAGCCGGAATAGGAGTGACAATGCGTGGTTCGCCCATGATCGGTGCGTCCCATGGCGTGCCCTGCGGATACATCCATCGATAAACTTCTTCGGGAAGAACGCTGTGCGCGAGGCCACGACGGACTTCCTTGCTGGCGCGCGAGTCATTCAACTGCATGTACATGGCATACATGACCAGCAGGGAATCCTGTGCCTGCCACGGCACCGGTTCGCCGCCGAGCACGAAGTATTCAAATGGCCTCGCGGACAGCGACTGCAACCCGGCATTGACGCCGCTCGCGTAGGCCTCCAACAGCGACTTGTCCTCATCCGTAGCAAGGTCCCATACAGACTGCGCTCGCGTCCGGAATCGATGGAAGCGATAGCGCTTGTCGACGCCAATCGCCGCTGCGCCGACCAGCTCGGCCAACTCGCCTGCCGCCTGGCGGCGAATCAGGTCCATTTGAAAAAAGCGGTCCTGACCGTGCACATAGCCCGTGGCAAAAGCCAGGTCCATGCGGTTCGACGCCGTAATGACGGGTATGCCGTCCGCGTCCCTTTCGACCGAAACGGGGCTGCTTAGCCCTGCGACGCTGACTTCACCGTCGAGCTGCGGGAGACTGGCCCGCAGCCCAAGCCAGACAATAACGCCGAGAACGACGACAAGGCATACTGCCCCACCTGCGAGCCACAACAGCAGCCGCTTCATTGCTGCGCCCGCACCGTTACGACCTTCATGGCATTCGTGCTGCCTTCGACGCCATCGAGATCGCCCTTGGTGAAAATCACGAGATCGCCCTCCTCGACATGACCGCCGGCGAGCAGCGCGTTGAAGATATCCTGGTACAGACTTCGCGGGCTGCTCTGGTCTACCTCGAACTCTACCGGGAAGACGCCCCGATACAGTGCTACGCGGCGCGCGGTCAACTCATGCGGTGTAAGTGCATAGATTGGGATATCGGAGCGAATGCGCGACATCCAGCGCGCCGTCGATCCCGACTCCGTCAGGGCAATAATCGCTTTGACCGACATGTGGTTAGCCGTGTACATCGCCGCCATGGCGATCGCTTCATCCACGCGACCAAAGTGATCGTTCATGCGGTGACTCGTGCGCCCGTGCGGTATCGGGAATTTCTCGGCGCCCACGCATACCTCAGCCATCGCCCTGATCGCCAGGGCCGGATGTTTACCGACAGCCGTTTCGCCGGACAGCATCACCGCGTCAGTACCGTCAATAACCGCGTTCGCGACATCCGATACCTCGGCACGCGTCGGAATCGGATTCTCAATCATCGACTCCATCATCTGCGTCGCGGTAATGACGATCTTATGCGCCTTGCGCGTCTTGCGAATCAGCTTTTTCTGGATACCGGTAAGCTCCGCGTAGCCCATCTCCACGCCGAGATCACCGCGCGCGACCATAATCACGTCGGACGCTTCGATAATCGAATCGATATCATCCACCGCCTCGGTTCGTTCGATCTTCGCAACGATCAGACCCCGCCCGCCGGCCTCCTCGAACAGCCTTCGCGCTTCGAGGACATCGGCAGCGCTCCGCACGAATGAAACTGCCAGGAAGTCGGCTTCAAGCTCCGCGGCAAGCTTGATGTTTTCTCGATCAATATCCGTCAGCGCGGTCGCAGACAAGCCACCCCCCTTGAGGTTGATGCCCTTGTAATCGGACAGAATGCCGCCGTTCTCGACGGTCGTGTGAATACGCGTGCCCTCGACTCGATCCACGATCAACGAGATCAGGCCGTCGTTCAGAAGCAGCGTATCTCCCGGGCTCACATCTTCATGCAAGGTATCCAGGGCAACCCCGACACCATTCTGGTCACCATCATTCAATCCGAGCGCGCTATCCAGGAAGAAGGCATCGCCGTCTCGCAAGTGTGCGCTGCCCGTCTCGAAGCGCCGCACGCGGATCTTCGGACCCTGTAGATCGCCCAGCAGGCCGACATCGCGACCACAGGCAGCGGCGGCCTCGCGCAAATTCCGGGCCCGCTCACGATGTTCATCGGCGTTGCCGTGCGAGAAATTGAGGCGCGCAACATCAAGACCTGAGTCGATCATCTTGCGCAATGTTTTCGGCCGCTCTGACGCTGGTCCCAGCGTGGCGACAATCTTCGTTCG
>JBFFOS010000093.1:0-11239 GCA_041574375.1 Woeseiaceae bacterium | reverse complement strand
TCGCTGTCTGTGCTGGGCGTCGGTACGCGCGAGGGTGCGCCGATTCCGCGTCAGTCCGGCGGCTTCGTGACGGATAATCGCGGCAGCATCGCTGTTGCCCGGCTGGAGGAGCGCGGCCTGCGGGATCTCGCGGTCGCCGGCGGCGGGCGTTTCGCCGTGCTCACATCCGATGACAGCGACCTCGAGCACCTGCTTTCCGGTGAAATTCGGGCTGCAACGGCGGCAAGCGATGACTCGATGGCATCCGACCAATGGCGTGAAGAAGGCCCGTGGCTGGTGCTGCTGTTGTTGCCACTCGCAGCACTGGCATTCCGCAAGGGCTGGGTACTCGTACTCGTTGTTTTCATCATGCCGTACCCGCAGCCCGCCGAAGCATCGCTGTGGGACGATCTCTGGCTCAACAAGAACCAGCAGGCGCAGCGCGCACTCGAAGAAGGCAAACCGGCCGACGCGGCAGCGCTGTTCGATGATACTGAGTGGCGCGGCGTCGCGCGCTACCAGTCAGGTGATTACGCCGGTAGCGCGGAAGAGTTCGCGGAACGTGCCGATACGCGCAATCTCTACAATCTCGGCAATGCGATGGCCCAGCAGGGCGAATTCGACTCCGCCATCGACGTTTACGAACAGGTCCTCGAAATAGAACCGGACAACGAAGACGCGCGCTATAACCTCGACCTGGTAAGAAATATCAAGGAACAGCAGGATCAGCAGACGCAGGGCGATGACCAGCAGTCGACTGAGAATCCTGGTGGCGAAGGCGAGCAGTCCGGGTCCGACAGCCAGCAAAACCAGGAAGGCTCCGAAGGGTCTTCAGACTCTCAACAGCAGGCGGATGACGGCGATCCCTCGCAACGCGAACAAGAGATGACCGAGGAAGACCTGAAGGCCCTGCAGGAGGAGCTGGAACGGGCGGCCGAGGAAGCCGAAAACAGCGAGCAACCGGAGCAATTGTCGGAAGCTGAGCTGGCGGCACTGCGGCAACAGCAGGAACAGCAGCAGGCCATGGAGCAGTGGCTGCGGCGGATCCCGGATGACCCGGGCGGCTTGCTGCGGCGCAAGTTCCGTTACCAGTACCAGCGCTATGGCAAGGACCAGGAGGGTAGGGACGTGTGGCCCGATGACGAGGTACAACCGTGGTAGGCAATCGAAACGCCATTCTTAATTGGGTGCCAGTCACCTTATTGTTGTTGGTTTCTGCGACGGCATCCGCGACAGTGACTGCTCGCGTTGACCGGCCGACCGTCGACCTCAACGAGTCGTTCACGCTCGAGATCATTGTCGACTCGAACACGGACCTCGAGCCGAACCTCGTGCCGCTCGAGGAGTCCTTCTTTGTTGGGCAGGTCAGCAAACTCAGCAATACGTCCATTTTCAACGGCGAGATTCGGCGCAGCCTGACGTGGACAGTCGCGCTGATGCCGAAAAAGACCGGTGTGCAGGAAATCCCGCCGATTACGATCGGTGCGGAAAAGAGTGCGCCAGTCCGCATCACCGTTAACGAGCCGACGAACGCACCGCCAGGCGAAGCCGACGTATTTGTTACGACTGAAGTCGATCTGGAGGAGACCTACGTCCAGGCGCAGATTCTGTATCGCATCCGAATCTATCGCGCGGTCGCCACGCGTCAGCCGGCGCTGCGCGAGCCGACGATCACCGGCGTCGAGGCTCTGGTCGAGTTGGCTGGAGACGAGCGGCAGTATGAGGCGGTTCTGAACGGCCGGGCGTACAACGTGATTGAGCGAGTGATCGCACTGTATCCGCAGGAAAGCGGCGAGATTCAGATTTCGCCGGCGCGCTTCGAGGCGCGCGTTTTGCGTGACGGGCGTATCACGGGGCGCAAGGTATTCACGTCTGAGTCGCACACGATCAACGTGCTGCCTATTCCCGCACCACCGGCCAGCCACCCCGATGCGACGTGGCTGCCGGCACGGGACGTACAGCTCACGGAGAACTGGTCACGGTCGCCGGACGAGATGGAAGTGGGCGAGCCCGTGACGCGTAATGTCAGCCTGAGCGCGCTCGGCCAGATCGAGACCCAGCTGCCAGCTATCGAGGCGCCCGAGGTGGACGGCCTGAACATTTATGCAGACCAGCCGGAACTCGGCCGGACGCTCGAGGACGGCGGTATTCGCGGCGTGCGCAAGGATCAGTACGCGATCATTGCCCTCGCGGGTGGCGAGCTGGAACTGCCGGCTGTCGAAGTGCCCTGGTGGGACATCGCTGCAGGTGAGTGGAAGATTGCATCCTTGCCTGCGCGAACGCTTACCGTCAGGGGTGAAACCATCCTGCCGACGCCTGTCGCGCCGCCCGCGGAGGTGCCCGCCGAGAGCTCGGCCGACGTAACTCCCCCCGCCGAGCCCGTCACCGTCGTCGTCGCGGATAGTTTCTGGCAGCGGGCTGCCGAATTGCTTGCGGTGCTCTGGATTCTGACCGTAGCGGCCTGGTGGTGGTCGTCACGATCGAAACCGCGACGCAGCCGCGAGCGGCGCGAACCGGCGCTGCCGCCCGTTCACAAACGGCAGGCCCAGCTGCTCAAGACCGCGCGCAAGGCGGCCGTCGAGGGCAATGGCGCCGGCGTGCGCGCCGCCGTGCTCGAATGGGGTGGACTGCAGTGGCCTGACGAGGCGCCCCGCAGTATCGGCGAACTGTCAAGCCGTGTTGAGTCGCCGCTGGCCGATGAGCTGCGCAAGTTGTCGTCTGCGAGTTACGGCCCGAACGGCGGTGACTGGGATGGAGAGGCGCTCGCGAAAGCGCTGAAATCGGTTTCCATCCTGACGCCTTACGAGGAACGGGTTGCCAGCGAGCAATTGCCGCCGTTGATGCCGCCGGCCGCCTGATTACCAGTGACCGATGTTCTCCATCGACGCCCAGGGTTCCTGCGCCGGCAGTGATTCGCCTTTCTGCAGCAACTCGATCGAGATGTTGTCGGGGGAGCGCACGAAGGCCATGTGACCGTCGCGCGGTGGCCGATTGATCGTAACGCCGGCGTCCATGAGTTTTTGGCATGTAGCGTAAATGTCGTCGACCCGGTACGCGAGGTGCCCGAAGTTGCGGCCCTCACCATATTCTTCAGGATCCCAGTTGTGGGTCAGCTCGACCTGCGCCTCTTCGTCGCCGTGGGCGGCGAGAAACACCAACGTAAAACGTCCCGCTTCGCTGTCGTAGCGCCTGAGTTCGACGAGTCCGAGCCTGTTGCAGTAGAAGTCCAGGGACTCGTCGAGATCGGATACCCGAACCATTGTGTGAAGGTATTTCATTGCCTTGCTCCGTTGGGGTCTTGACCCCACAATGGTCGTTGACTTTCCAGGTTCGGGCAAGCTCGCAATTGTGAACGGCATACGCACGATAACACTTGATCTCGACGACACGCTTTGGGATCTCCACCCTGTAATTCAGCGTGCTGAGCAGCGCTTGTACGAATGGCTGGGGGAGCGCTATCCGCGAATCACAAAAATGTTCGAGCCATTGGATATTCGGGAAGTGCGCTCACGGGTCGTCGAAGAGCATTTCGACCGAAAACACGATCTCACGTTCCTGCGTCGCATGGTGCTCGCAAAGATGGCCGGTGCAGCGGGCTATGCAGACTTCGAGGTCGACGAGGCGTTCGCCGTATTTGATGCGGTTCGCAACGATGTCGAGATGTTTCCGGAGGTCCGCCCGGCGCTAACGGCATTGCGAGAACGTTTCACGCTTATCGCCGTTACCAACGGCAACGCTGATCTCGAGACGATTGGCATTAGTGACCTGTTTGACGATCACGTCAATGCGGCCATGGCCGGAGCGGCGAAACCCGAACGGCCCATTTTCGATGTGGCGGTGAAGGCCGGGGGTGCAAGTGCGGCCGAAACGCTGCACGTCGGGGACCATCCGCTGTATGACGTGCACGGTGCAAAGCAGGCTGGTTTGCGCACGGCGTGGGTCAACCGCGACGGCAGCGCGTGGCCGGCCGAATATGAGCTGCCCGATGCCGAGATAGCGCATGTGGGTGAGCTACTGGCGTTGATCGGAGAGGGCGATGAGTGATGCCGCGCATCCTCTGATCATCTTCATTCCGGGGCTGTTGCCGAAACCCGAGCCTGAAATTCACCGCGCAGCGCTATTGCGCTGCCTGCTTGCCGGCGTCCGGCGAATTGATGAGGACGTGGCGACAACTATCGAGTCGACCACCGGCGCATTCGACATCGTTTCATGGACCTATGATTTTTACAGGGCGCACCGTGACATCGCTCTCGATACCGAGGCTATCGATGCTGTCATCGAGCAGGTTGGGGCAAGTGATATGGATATTGCTGAATCCACGTCCTGGCGACGCCAGATGCTGCGCTGGGTCTATGCGCTGGGTGACATGATGCCGTTCCTCATACCGCATATCGCCAGTGAGCGTATGGAGGTCCATCTGCGAGACCTGCACCGCTATGTGCGAGACGTCAACGGCATTGCTACACACACACGGCGCATGCTGAAAATCGCCTTGCTTGCTGCGACAAAAGCGCGGCACCCGGTTTTGCTTGCCGCGCACAGCATGGGTTCTGTAATTGCCTACGACAGCCTGTGGGAGTTGAGTCACAGCGGGCGCGACCGGGTGCCGGTCGACATGCTGCTAACCATGGGCAGCCCGCTCGGTCAGCGTTACATGCAAAAGCGCATCAAGGGTGCCGGGGAAAAAGGATACGAGCGCTACCCGAACAATATCCGCCGTTGGAAAAACCTGGCAGCGGTTGGTGACATGACTGCATTCGACCCGGTTCTTGCGGATGATTTCGAAGAGATGCTGGAACTGGGGTTGCTTGAGAGTCTGGAAGACCGGTCAGTGCTCACTCATTTTCGGCTGAACGGTGAGCTTAATGTGCATGCCGAGTACGGCTACCTCGTAAGCGACGAGACCGCGCGCACCATTGTAAAATGGTGGCGCGAACATGATGCCTCGTTACGCGCCTAGCCCGGGTCGGAACTCGGTTTGATGACGATGTCGATACGCCGGTTGCGGGCGCGGCCGGCTTCGGTCTCGTTGCTGGCAACGGGGCGAGTTTCACCGTAGCCCGTTGCGATCAGGCGATAGGTCGGAATCCGCATCGCGTTGATCATGTATTGCTGAACGGACTCTGCACGCTCCTGCGACAGCTTCTGGTTGAGGTCATCGCCGCCAAATGAATCGGTATGACCCTCGATGATCAATTCGCTGCGTGGGAACACGTCGATTGCTTTTTCCACCTTGGCGAGGAGATCGAAGTTCTCGGGTTTGATTTGCGACGCGCCACTATCGAAATTGAGTCCGACGAGTCGCATGATGATATTGTTTCCCTGGCGGAAAACACGTGCCTCGTCCGACGTAAACATCTTCTCGACTTGCTCGAACTGTTGCTTGACGCGCGCCTGGGCCTCAAGACGCTGAATGAGCGCCGCGCGCTCTTCCGTGGCGCCGCCAAGACGCTCGTCGAGCGCACGCATTTCCTCTTCCATGTCGGCAATACGAATAGCGTTTTCGGCGCTCTCCTGCTGCAGCGCCTGCAATTCATTGCGCTCATTCTCGAAATAGGCAACCAGTTCCGCCGTTAGCTTGTCCGGTCCATTTTGCATGTCGGGAGAGATATCCGCGACGCCTGCAATCTGGCGCATCGAGTCTTCCCATTGCAGAACGATTTGCTCGGCGGTCAGGTCCTTGTCCCTGACTTTTCGCACGATTTCTGACAGGTAGATGGCGTGCTTGGCCTCGTAGTTCGCCTGTACCGCGAGACTGCGGGGCTGGTCGGTATCGTAGCGGTTTTCATTCAACTCGCGTTCGGCGTCAGCCAGTAACTGCTTGGCTCGGCCCAACGTGATTGGCGCGTAGCGTCCGACGCGCGCGCGATCGGCATCCTGGAGCAAGCGGCGTGTTTCGGACAGGTATTCTGCCTTGATCGCAACGAGTTCGGCATCGCGATAGAGGGTGGTGGCTTCAATCTTGCGGCGCTCCGACCCCTTCAGGTCGCCGCGCTCCAGCAGGCGGATGGCTTCCCCGAATTTGCGCTGGGCCTGTTCCCAGATGTCGGCGGACAGTTGCGGCGCGCGTGCATTTGCCGCGTCCTGGCGGCTCTTCAGAGCGAGCGCCAGACTTGTCTTTGCGATCTGCGCTTTTTCTGTAGCCGTCGTGAAATACGCAGCGGCGTCCGCGGCGTTCGAGCGCACCGTTTCGATGTTGCGGCCACGCTCGAGCGCAGTCTCCGCATCGGTGTATTCCTTGAGGCCACGTTCATAGCTGCGGGGCGCGAGCAGCTGCGCATCCACGGCTTCCGCCGCTGCCTTGGCAGCATCGGCTTCCTTGAAAAAGGTATTGCGCAGCTCGTTCTGCGCGTAGCCTTGGCCGGCAGCAAGCAGCGCGATAGCGGCAAGGACAAATCCTAAAATTCTGGTTTTCGCAACCATGCATGTCTTCCTCAGGTTGTTCTGGTCGGAAATCCGCCCAAGCGAAGGCAGATAAGACCTGAATATTACATATGGCACGGCTTTGTTTCTGTGCGCCGTGTCCCTGCAAGCCCCCGATATTAGGCTATTTATGCCCAAATTCGTTCGAAATTAGTGACATCTGTCCAACTTTTGATGGATTCAGCCCTTTTGTCGGATTTTGTGCTCTGGCTCACAGTCCGTTACCGGGCGCAGGCGTAGTCTGATCCCATGTCCGCCAAGTACTACACGCAGTTTATCCTGACCGACGCTGACTATCGCGGCGGTAATGAATTCTGCGGTATTGTCGAGCTGAACCAGCCAATGGAACAGACTGACAACCGGCGCGACATCGAGGCAGTACTGGCTCGCAACTTCGACCTGCGCAAAAGCGCCGTGAGGTTGCTCAGCTGGTCGAGACTGCACTGAACACCTCTGGCGTCGCCAAGATTTCCCCCTGACTTTCCCGGCTTCGGCCGGGATTTTTTTGCCTGCCGTTTATGCGACAATGCCTGCCCTTTAACCAGCAGTACCCATCAGTTGCATGATCAAGAGCGGTAGCAAGTACAAGACGGAAGCCGGGTTCTCGGCGATCAAGGACGGCCAGAAAGAGGGGCGCGAAGCCACGCCGCTCGTGCGTGGCGACAAGCCGAAATGGTTGCGCGCGCAAATGCCCTCAGGCAAAGGGTATTCAGGTACGCGCCAGATCGTACACGAACATCGTTTGAGTACCGTGTGCGAGGAGTCGATGTGCCCGAATATCGGCGAATGCTGGAATGCGGGCACAGCGACAATCATGGTGCTCGGCTCGGTGTGTACGCGCGCCTGTCGTTTCTGTGCTGTTGACACAGGGAACCCGAAAGGCTGGCTTGATTCCGACGAACCAAAAAATTCGGCAAAGGCGGTCAAACTCATGGGTCTCGAGTACGTCGTCATTACCTCGGTTGATCGCGACGACCTCCCTGATGGCGGCGCTTCGCATTACGCCGAGTGTGTACGCGAAATCAAAGCGCTTAATCCAACCACGGCAGTTGAAGCGCTGACGCCGGATTTCAATGGCGTCATGGAACACGTCGAACTCGTCGTTGGCTCGGGTCTTGAAGTGTTTGCACAGAATGTCGAAACAGTGCAAAGGCTGACGCACCCGGTACGAGACCCGCGTGCGAGTTACGAGCAGACGATTGCGGTACTCAGGCACGCGAAGTCGTATCGGCCGGATGTACTGACAAAAACGAGCCTGATGCTGGGCCTGGGCGAACGCGATAACGAGATCTTGAAGACGATGGACGATTTGCGCGATGCGAGCGTCGACATCCTGACGCTGGGCCAGTATTTGCGGCCGACGCCAAATCATTTGCCGGTTGACCGCTATGTCTCGCCTGAGGAGTTCGAGGTCTATCGTCGCGAAGGCCTGGACAAGGGCTTTGTCGAAGTTGTTGCTGGACCAATGGTGCGCTCGAGCTATCGTGCCGAGCAGGTTTTACAAAAAAATAACGTCGGCATCGCCATCTAGCGATCGCTGCTTAACCACGGGGTAATCATGGCCGAGTTTTTCGCCGAGTACGGACTCTTTCTCCTGAAAGTCATAACAATTGTCGTTGGAATCGTCGTTGTCATCGCTTTCGCCGCTTCTGCAGGGCGCAAGGCGAGTCACGAAGGTCTCGAGGTGGAAGATCTCAATAGTCGCTACAAAACACTTTCTGACGCATTGCTGAAAGCCGTATCGACGAAAGAAGAACATAAGAAGGCGTCTAAGGCGCGTAAGAAAGAGGAGAAGGCGGAGCGCAAGACGCCCTCAACAAAGCCACGCAGTTTCGTTGTCGACTTCAAGGGCGACCTGAAAGCCAGCGCGGTTTCCTCGTTGCGCGAAGAGGTGAGCGCGATACTCGATGTCGCCACGAGCGATGATGAAGTGATTGTTCGGCTGGAGAACCACGGTGGTATTGTGCACGAACACGGCCTTGCCGCATCTCAGTTGGCCCGGATTCGTGATCGCGATATTCCGCTTGTCGTGTGTGTCGACAAAGTCGCTGCGAGTGGTGGTTACCTGATGGCCTGTGTTGCGTCGAAGATCTATGCAGCGCCCTTTGCGATCCTCGGCTCGATTGGCGTCCTCGCCCAGATCCCGAATTTCAACCGGATGCTCGACAGCCATGGGGTGGATTTCGAACAAATCACCGCCGGCAAGTACAAGCGCAGCGTCACGATGTTCGGCAAGAATACCGACGAAGATCGTGCCAAGCTCAAAGAGGAACTGGAAGACGTCCACGGACTGTTCAAGGACGCTGTTGCGAAGTATCGCCCGGACCTCGACCTCGACAAGATTGCGACCGGTGAGCACTGGTATGGAACCCGGGCGCTCGAGCTGGGCCTGGCGGACGAACTGCAGACCAGCGACGAGTTGCTCGGGGCGAGGGTAAGTAGCCATGACCTCTACCATGTTTCCTACAAGGTCAAGCAACCACTGCAGAAACGCCTGATGGCCAATGTCGAGAGTGCTATCGAAAGAGCGGATGCGGCCGGCTGGCGACGCAAGTTCGAATCCCGGTTGCCCCGCTAGGAGCGGAACCGGCGCCCGGTGCGGTGGTCAAAGTTTGGGCAGGCCCGAGGCCTGTCGAGAGGCTATAATCCTGCCAGGCACCAAGGAGTTCCCATGAACACGCTTCGACCCAGGTTACTGATTTCATTCGCTTGTGCAGCATTGCTGCTATCTGCCTGCGCGTCCGGACCGACGCAGCAGAGCCGGGTCCAGATGGAGGCGGAAGCGGCGCGGGCATTCAACAAGATGCGTGCGAGCATGCCACTCGTGACTGACCGGCCGACGATCGATTTCGTGGCCTGCGTTGCCGAGGCCGTCGTCGAGCAACTCGAACCGCCTTACAACGACATAGAGTGGGAGTTGGCCATCTTTGAGCAAGAGTCGGTCAATGCATTCGCCATGCCCGGCGGCAAGATTGGCGTCTTCAGCGGTATCCTCAAAGTGACCGAGAACCAGCACCAGCTGGCGACCGTCATTGGCCACGAGATCGCGCATGTGACGGCCGGCCACTCTGTTAGCCGCGCAGGCCGGGACGATTTGACCCGAGTCGGCATCAACGCCGCCGCGATCCTCCTGGGCGGCGGATACTCGGGTGCAACCTACACGGCGCAGCAGGCATTGTCGTACGGGGCGACATTTGGCATCAGCCTGCCTTACAAACGTGGTCAGGAATCGGAAGCCGACGTCATTGGCCTCGAGTACATGGCACGCGCCGGGTTCGATCCGCGGGAATCGGTGCCACTGTGGCAGCGCATGGGTCAGTCGTCGGAGCGTGAACCGGCTGAATTCATGTCGACTCACCCGGCCAACGATACGCGTATCGAGAACCTGATCAACGAATGGCAAAAGACGCTGGCGTTTTATAATCAGGCACAGGTCGACGGTCGCACGCCGGATTGTGGCTCGAACCCAAGGGCCGCGACGGAAGTCAAGCCGAAGGAAGCAAAGGAATAGCCCTTGCTTGCGAGGCGCGCACTACTCCTGCTGCCATTTTTCGTTGCCAGTGGGTGCGCGACGCTCGATGATCTCTGGTCGTCGGTTGGCAGGAACGCCGCCATAGAATCCGTGCCGCTCGAGGACCGTCCGGTCCAGGAGCCGATCGATCCCAACAGTTTCTTCCTGGAGTCGGCCGACCAGACGGTCGTCGGTGAACCGCAGGTCGTATTGGCGCGCGAGGAAGATACGTTGTCTGACCTCGCCCGCACCTACGGTCTTGGTTATGACGAGATCATTGCGGCCAACCCCGGCGTTGACCAGTGGCTGCCCGGAGAGGGGACACCGATCCTGCTGCCGACGCAATTCATATTGCCGAACGTCGAGAAGCGCGGTGTCGTACTCAATATAGCGACAAAGCGCCTGTTCTACTTTCCGACCCCGGCCGATGGTGAGCGCCAACAGGTCATGACCTACCCGATCGGGATCGGCCGCGTCGGCTGGGAAACGCCACTCGGCGAGACAACGGTCGTGTCCAAGGCAAAGGACCCCAGCTGGTGGGTCCCGGCATCGGTCCGCCGCGAGCACGCCGAAATGGGTGATCCGTTGCCGGCCGTCGTTCCCCCGGGGCCAGACAACCCGCTCGGTCATCGAGTGCTCAAGCTTGATATGCCCGGCTATCTGATCCACGGCACGAACACGCCGTACGGTGTCGGCATGCGCGTCAGTCACGGTTGCGTGCGCCTGTACCCGGAAAACATCGAGATTCTGTACACGCTCGTCGGTGTTGGCGAGAACGTCATGATTATCAATGAGCCATTTCAGTTCGGGCACCGCGATGGCGCCCTGTATTTTGAGGCGCATGAGCCGCTCGAAGATGATTCGGTGTCCGCTGAGGAGCGCCTCGCGCAAATGGCCGACCTGCAGATCGATACAACAGGCCAGCCATTGAATGAGCACCTGCGTGCGCACGTCCGGGCGATTGCCACTGATCCGCGGGGGATTCCGATAGTTGTGGTTCAGTATGATGCGACCGAGTACATGGCCCGCGCTCGTGTCGTTCACAACACCGTCGAAGTCGACCCCGACGCACCGACGCTCACCGAGGTGCGCGAGATGATGGAAGAGGCCGAGGCCGAGATCGCTGCGGAGAAAGAGGCCCTTTAGGCCGTTTTTCCAATTAATAACATATAGTTACGTCTATACGGCCGTCTCTTCAAACAGCCTGCGCTATTTGATCTGGGGATCCGAAAGCGGGTGCCGCGCGGCCTTTCGAAACAGCCGGCCTGAAAACAGCCACAGCGCGGCGAAAAACCCGGTCAGTACCAAAACGTCCCACGGCCATGA
>JBFFOS010000092.1:0-11308 GCA_041574375.1 Woeseiaceae bacterium | reverse complement strand
TGGCTAACGCGAAGTAGCCGCCCATGCCTCGTAATCGGCTTTCAGCGCGAGATAACGAGGGTGTTCTCGCACCTTGTCAAACGCCGGGTCGATGCTTAATCGCAGATAGATGTAGGGGCCACGCACTTTGACTAAGCGATCCACGTAATCCAGCGCCTCTTCAGGGGCGCCGGCTCGTAGCAATGCTTGCGCGTAAGCAAACAGGTAGTCGACGTCCGCCCATGCATCAGGTCGCCGGCTTTCTTCAAACGCTGCTATCGCGTTACGCACGCCGTTGAGGTCACCAACGTATCCCGGCAGATCAACGGGAAAATACATCGCGTTAGGCCGCCAACCTGAAGGGTAGGGAATATCGCTGTTATCAATACGCGCCTTGATCTCTTCGAACAATGCCTGGGCAGCCTCTGTTTCTCCTAGCGCTAGCATGACTTCGGCACGCGAAATATCGTAAACCTCCGGTGCATGTCCGGGACTTCGATACTTCTCGGGCCATGTTTCGAGAGCGACCCGAATTCTGTCGGGGTCGCGCGACAGTAACGCGTAATCCACTCGCGCCAAGTAGTAGACTTCTGCGAGCTCTTCGCGGAGTGAATCGACTACTCGCCACGCGCGTTCGACCTCGCCTTGCATTATCCATGTGTTACCTACATTCACAGGGTCCAGTTTTAGACCGGAATCCCCGATTGCCGCCTCGGCACGCGTACGGGCGACTTCGGCCTCATCGAATCGGCCGAGCCCGCTCAGTGAGTCAATCAGGCTAGCGCGCATGTCGGTATTCAACGGGTCCAGTCGGGTGCCAATTTCCAGCAGCGTTATTGCTTCTTCAAAACGCCCGGCCCGACGAGCGGCGAAGGCCTTGCCGGCGATAGCCAGCGGGTAGTTGGGCGACTTTTCCAGCGCCAGTTCGAACTCGGCGTCGGCGGCCACGTAATCCAGGTGGCCCCAGTAGTGATAATAGCCGCGCGCCGTGTGGGTCTCGATTGCATCCGGCGCAAATCGTGCCGCCATACGCAAGGACTCGGCGGCGGCGGCCAGCCAGTCGCCCGGCTCAGGCGTATACCAGTGAATTGCTATCTCGGCATAGGCTCTTAGTGCATAGGCCTCGCCGAACGCCGGGTCATTCGCGATGGCTTCATTGAAGCTCTTGATCGATGCGAGCAGCGGAGCCGCACCCCGTTCATAAATGACAGACTGCAATTTACCCGCGACGAAGGCATCGTAGGCGGCGAGATTCTGTGTCGGGCGTCTCGCCAGCTCCGCTTCGTCCGCATCGGACAGTACGGCATTCAGTGCGCTGGCTATCGCTTTAGTGATTTCTGACTGGATGTCGAAGATATTGTCGGCCGTCAATTCCCTGTCATAGATTTCGGCCCAGACATGAGTGTCCGTATTGACATCGATGAGCTGCACATTGATGCGCACTCGATTGCCGGCACGTTGCACCGCGCCTTCCATAACAGTTGCGACGCCCAACTCGCGGCCGATATCAGGAAGTTTTCGATCCGATCCCGCGAAACCCATTACGGAGGTGCGCGAGATGACGTGCATGTCGGAGATCTTTGAAAGATGGGTCAACAAGTCGTCGTGCACGCCTGCCGCAAAGAAAGCGTCATCGGCATTCGGGCTACGGTTTTCGAACGGCAATACGGCGATCGATTTCTCGAGGGGCGCATCCGGCAAGGTTTCTGGCGAAACGCCTGCGCTTTGTTGTTGAATAGCTTCGGCGACCTCGGTCGCGCCCTCTTCCGTCGCATCCTGATCGGATTTGGTCATCACGATGACGATGCCCAGGATTACGATGCCGGCGATGATGGCGTAGTCGAGCTTGCGGCCTGTCTCGACCGTGACACTCTGGCCTTCCGGAACGTCCTCGGTGCGCACGACACCATCGGGCGTGAGTTCAAACGCCCACGCGAAGATCAACGCGATGGGCAGACCTACTATCAGGAGTGCGACAACCACACCATCGAACCAGGCGGGCAGATTCATGGAGTCTTCAAGGGTCGTTGCTATCTGCACGAGCACCCAGCCGGCGACCGCGTAGACGCCTGCAACTCGCACGACATTACGTCTACGTAACTCCTTGAAAAAGTTGTTCATAAATCGAGTGGTCCGATAAAACAGGGACCGACTTTAGCACGATCCGAAAGGGTGTGATGACCCTGCGCAGGCGACCCTAACTGCGACGCTTGGGCTTTGTGCGCTTCCTTGCCTTGGGCCGGTCAGGCTTTTCGAACACGCTAATTTTCATCGGTCGACCGCAGACTCGAACTTTTTTCAGATCCATGAAGATATCGCGCGGCATGCCCACCGGAAGGTCGACCGTGCTGAATTGCTGCTCGATCTCGATATGTCCGATGTGCTCACCGTCGAGACCGGCTTCATTAGCAATAGCACCGACGATGTTGCCAGGCTTTACGCCATGCTCGTGACCTACTTCAATTCGGTAGCGTTGCTTGTCGGAGTCGGGCTCGGGCAACGGCCTGTCGCGATGGCTCTTGCCGCGTGTTTTGTCGCCCTTGCCGCGCGGTGCCTTTTCTTCGAAACGCCGGGCCTTCCGGTCCTTGTCGGGTGCCAGCAACAATGGCTTGTCACCGATAGTCAGTTTCGCCAGCGCCGCGGCGATATCCAGCGCAGGGACATCGTGCTCATTGCGATACTGTTCGACGAGGTTCTGCATGAATGCCAGTTCACCAAGCGCGAGCGTATCGGTGATCTTTTGTTTGAAGTCTGCGATACGCTTGTTATTAACCGTCTCGGTCGTCGGCAGTTCCAGCCGTTCGATTTTCTGACGCGTGGCGCGTTCGATCACGCTCAACATGCGCCGCTCGCGTGGGGCGACAAACAGGATCGCCTCACCTTTACGGCCCGCACGACCCGTGCGACCGATCCGGTGAATGTAGGCCTCGGCGTCATAAGGTATATCGTAGTTAACGACATGGCTGATTCGATCGAGGTCCAGACCTCGAGCGGCAACGTCGGTCGCAACCAGGATATCCAGCGATCCCCGCTTAAGTCGTTCAACGGTTTGCTCGCGATGCGCCTGCGCCATGTCGCCGTTCATCGCGGCGGCCCGGTAACCACGTGCTTCCAGCTTCTCCGCAAGCTCGGCGGTTGCGGTCTTGGTGCGTACGAACATCAGGATTGCGTCAAATGATTCGACTTCAAGAATGCGGGTAAGCGCATCGAGCTTGTGAAAACCACTGACCTGCCAATAGCGCTGGCGGATCGTCTCGGCCGTCGCGGTTTTTGCCTTGATCGAGATTTCCTGCGGTTTGTTCAGGTGCCGCCGTGCGATGCGTTCGACTTCTTTGGGCATCGTTGCCGAGAACAATGCCATCTGGCGATTAGCCGGCGTCTGCTCGAGTATCCATGAGACCTCGTCAATGAATCCCATGCGCAGCATCTCGTCTGCTTCATCGAGCACCAGGGCCTGAAGCCCGTCGAGCTTCAGTGTGCCTTTTCGCATGTGATCCATGACGCGTCCTGGCGTACCCACCACAACCTGCACGCCGCGACGCAGTTGCCTGATCTGCCCCGAGTATTCCTGGCCGCCGTAGATCGGCAGCACATGAAACCCCTTGATATGCGATGCGTAGCGCTGGAACGCCTCGGCCACCTGGATGGCGAGTTCGCGCGTCGGAGTCAGCGTCATGATCTGCACGCTCTTGTTCTTCATGTCGAGCCGCGACAGCAGGGGCAGCGCGAATGCGGCCGTTTTGCCGGTCCCGGTTGGGGCATGGCCCAGGAGGTCCTTGCCTTCTAACAACGGTGGGACCGCCTGCGCCTGGATCGGGGACGGCGTCTCATAGCCAATTTCATCCAACGCCTTGAGCAGGGGCTCAGCGATATTCAGCGCTCGAAACGAGCTGGTTTCGGAACGGGTTTTACTCATGGGGGCGGCCTGACAGGCGACGGGGCAGGGACTGTACCATCTAACACACGTTCGATGGCGACGAGCGTGCCTCTCGCTTCGCCGTCGGTCAGCGCCGGTTATCCGTCCGAAGCGAGATGTCATTTATCGCTGTTATATTGTTCCAGGGCACAGAGCGGCTATACTCAGCGCGTCACTTGGGGAGAGCGCGTGTCAAACGCTAGTAAAGGAGAGAACACCGGACGGCGAGTGAGTATGTCCGTCGGCTTTCTGGCCGTCTCGGTCGGCATCTTCTTGGGGATTGGCGCGTATACCTTTTTGTACGCGGAAGGTTTGTCCTATCTCAGCGACGATCCCGAGGTTTGTGTCAACTGCCATATCATGCAGCCGCAGTACGACTCGTGGCAGAAATCGAGCCACCATGCAGTAGCCGTTTGTGTCGATTGTCATCTTCCTCACGACTTTATCGGCAAGTACATCGCCAAAGCGGACAACGGCTGGCATCACTCCAAGGGCTTCACGCTGCAGAACTTTCACGAGCCGATAATGATCAAGGAGCCGAATGCGCGAATTCTTCAGGACAACTGCCTTGCTTGTCATGAGGATTTGGCGCACGACCTTGTTGTCGGCGTTAACGGCCCTGCGGATGAGGTCCGTTGTGTGCATTGCCACGTCACAGTGGGACACGGAGACACGACCGGGCTAGGCGGGCCGGAATAGAGAATTTTTTACTGAGGTTCGGGAAACATGAAACGACATCAAAGCGGATGGAGCACTACCAGCGTTCTTGCGGTTATCGTGATCGTTGCGATTGCGACAGCAGCCGTTACGGCGCTTCTCGTCAACGTTTTTGAAAGAAAGAGCGAGGCAAAGCAGCCATTCCTTCGCCTGGTCGAAGTTACCGAAGATACGACAGATCCTGCTGAGTGGGGAATCAATTTCCCGACGCAGTACGACTCGTATCTCCGCACGGCCGAAGCGACCCGCACGCGATTTGGCGGTCATGGCGGTAGCGAAGCGTTGCCCGAACAGAAAATCGAGCGCGACCCGTGGCTGAAGCGCATGTTTCTCGGCTACGCATTCTCCATCGATTATCGAGACAGGCGCGGCCACGCGTACATGCTCGTCGACCAGGAAGAAACCGCACGGCAGACCAAGCCGCAAACCGGGTCCTGTCTGCATTGCCACGCATCGATCATGCCTCTGTACCGCAAGCTGGGCGACGGCGATGCCATGGCCGGCTTCGAGAAGAGTTACCAATATTCCTATAAAGACCTGAATGCCGAACTGCACGACATGGGCCACGGGCACGCCGTATCGTGCGTGGACTGTCACGATCCGGACACGATGGCGCTCCGCGTGACTCGTCCCGGGTTTATCTACGGCATCCAGGCCCTGGCTGAGGGTGAAGCCGAGGTTCCGCACCTGCCCACCGTGCAGAAATGGCGAGAGGGCAGTCGAGCCGCACCTTATGATCCAAACCTCGATGCGAACCGCACGGAGATGCGTAGCTACGTCTGTGCGCAATGCCATGTTGAGTATTACTGTGCCAACAAGATGCCGCTGACGTTCCCGTGGGGCGACGGGCTTACTGCGGACAACGTCGAGAAGTTCTGGAACGACATTACCTTCGATGACGGTCAGCGATTCTTCGACTACAAGCATGCAGAGAGTGGTGCCGAGATCCTGAAGGCGCAGCATCCTGAATTCGAACTCTGGAGCCAGGGCATTCACGCCCGCAGTGGCGTTGCGTGTGCCGACTGCCATATGCCTTATCAGCGCGAGGGTGCGAGCAAGGCTTCCGATCACTGGGTGCGCAGTCCGCTGCTTAACGTGAACCGGGCCTGCCAAACTTGTCACCGTGTTTCCGAGGATGAGATCCTGTCGCGAGTCGATGCGATTCAACAACGCAATTTCGACCTGCTGCAACGCGGCGGGGCGGCCCTGATGGATTTGCTGGACGCTGTCCAGAAGGCTAAGGAAGAAGGTGCCACGGACGAGCAGCTGACGCAGGCGCTCGAGTTACAGCGAAAGGCGCAGTGGCGTCTCGATTTCATCGCGGCCGAAAATTCGATGGGTTTCCATGCACCGCAGGAGGCTGCACGTGTTCTCGGCGAGGCAGCTGACTATGCGCGCCAGGGCCAGGTCGCGGCACTATCATGGCGCGAAAGCGGCGCAGTGCCGGTTGCGCGCCAAGCGGAGGAGCCCGTTTCGCCGGTCGCCGACGACTGACTTCGGTTATGCACGTGACCGGGACGACGTGACCATCGAGGAAGAACCTGATGGGCGGCGAGCAGCTGGTGATAACTCTCGTGCCACTGTGGCTCAAAGTGGCGTGGACCGCGATGGTGCTCGCCATCGTCCTTATTTATTGGCGGCATCGCGGTCCGGCTAACTTTCTCTGGTTCTCCGACATTGCGTTTCTAGCTCTCGTGCCGGGACTGTGGCTCGAAAGTTCGTTCATCGTCAGCCTGATAGCTTGCATGGTGCTGGTTCCCGAGGCCCTTTGGGGCCTGAGTTTCTTTGGGCGCCTGCTGAATCTGCCGCGCATAACCGGCCTCGCGGACTACATGTTCGACCAGGGCATTCCGCTGTGGCTGCGCGCAGTGTCCCTCTTTCATCTGCCGTTGCTGGCAGTGATCGTCTGGGGCCCATGGCGGCTCGGATATGATCCCGACGTCTATCCATGGGCGGCATTGATTGCATGGGTTGTGCTATTGCTGACGCGGTTGCTGACAAAGCCCGAACCAAACATCAATCATGTATACCGGTTTCCATTCGCCGCGGGCGCAAAACTCACGCCGGTGCAACACATGCTGGTGCTGTTGGTAGCTGTGCCGCTGGCAATGCAGCTGCCGGGGCACGTGCTGCTGTGGGTGATGTTTGGCAACTAACGAAACATAAAAGATGCTGTCGCGTGCCTGCCCAGGATGAACTTTGGCGATCAGGCGCCCTGAGTTTGACGCACGCCGAGGCTGCGTACCATCTCTATATACCGGGGGTCATCGCGAATCGGGTCGAGAAACGGATCAACGTGCAGCTGGGAGAGTCCCGGGTCGCCGTACTCCACCGCCAGGTCCAGGTTCCTGAACGCCATGTCGAAGTTACCCCATTGTGCATAGGTATCGGCTCGCTGGATGGTGGCGAATTCCTGCTCTTCTTCGGCGCTGAGGTTGGCGAAATTGGCTTCGGCTTCTTCGATGCGGCCGAGGCGGTGCAGAATGACGGACGAACCGGTCCATCTCATCCAGTCCAGGGGTTCCTGTTGTATCTCCTCCCAGGCGGCCTCGACATTGCCTTGCCAGAACAGGCTCATGGCAATGAAGTAATGGGGTTTCGGGTATTGCGGATTCATTTCCAGTGTGTGGCGTAATGCGGGAATGGCTTCCTCGTAGCGCCGCGAAAAATACAGGATATGTCCGAGGAAATGATTCGCAAACACGGAGACCGGATCAAGATCCCGCGCTTTTCGTGCCGCTGCGATACTTTCGTCGGCATAGCCCCGGTAGCATCGGATGCGAGCGTACTCCATCTGTACGTCGGCACTGCCGGGGTTCAGTTCAAGCGCTTTGCTTATCGCCGTCTGTGCGGCGAGCAAGTCACGTTTGAAGCTCATCAGGAGGAACATTTTGGCCACATAGGCGTCTGCGAGATTGGGCGCCAGCTCAATCGCCTTGTTGACCGCGTCTTCCATGTGGCCAGTGCCTTCTTGATAGGAGACAAAACTGTTGGCCGCCATGCGGCCCCAGGAATTCGCGAGGCCAACATAAGCCTTGGCGTAATTCGGGTCGAGGTCGATGGCTTTTCGGTAAGCAGATAGTGCGGCACGCACCGCCTCTTCATCATCGCCGCGGATGCGGTGGTGTTCGCCCAGCAGGTAGGCATTAAATGCCTCCTTGTTTCTTGTTCCGCCGCTTATCGGGCGATCGCCATCTTCGCCAAGCAGCTTCACCTTGAGCGCTTTGGCGACAGCCGATGCGATTTCATCCTGTACCGCGAAAATATCGTCAAGTACGCGGTCGAACGTTTCCGACCACAGGTGATAGCCATCGGCCGCGCTGATGAGCTGTGTGGTGATCCGGATTCGCGTCTTGGATTGACGTACGCTGCCCTCCAGTATCGAACTCACACCGAGTTGCCTGGCGATTTCGGAGATGTCGCCCGTCTGTCCCTTGAAATGAAACGAAGACGTGCGGGCCGCCACCTTGAGGTCTTTGATGTTGGTCAGAACATTGAGCAGCTCTTCGGTCAAACCGTCCGAAAAATACTCGTTGTCGGGATCACCACTGATATTGACGAACGGCAGTACAGCCACCGAAGCGCTCGTTGGCGCAGACGAGCTGTCACCCCCACCAACAGCACCCGAAGGTGTCGTAGCAACGTTCGCCCGCGTGTCGTCCTGGCATATGAAGCCATAACCGCGCCTGGCGTAGGTCTTGATGTAGCGCGGCGACCTGGGGTCGTCGCCGAGCGCGGCCCTGATTTCAGAAATGGCCTTGTGCAGACCGTGCTCGGCAGAGTAGGAGTTCGGCCAAAACCGGGCCTGCAGATCTGCGCTGCTTAAGACTTTACCGCAATCGTCGACAAGTGCGATAAGCACCGACATGCTGCGCGGCGTGAGGTGTTTGATCGTCTCACCGTTTGTGAGAGTTGACTCATCCTCATCAAGCAACCACTCACCAACAACTCTCAAGTCCCGAAACCCTCAGGCATCCATGTTTTGTCGATGTTCTCATAACCAGAATGTATTTAGGAGGTTTCCGGGAGGTTTTAGGAGACTTCGGGAATGGTCGTATCGCCCATGTTTCGCCATGCTGACCCCACACTCAGCAGCAATGGCAGATCTCAAGGGGATACACACATGAAAAACCGAATCAATAAATTATTGGCAACTTTTCTCGCAGTCCTGGTCTGGAGTTCGAGCGCCTATGCCGGATGCACCAACGCGCAATTCGCCGGAACCTGGGATGTCGTGTTTACCGATGGGAACTCATGCAAGGTCGTGGTCGATCGGACCGGTGAGGTACTTATTGCCGGCGACCGGACTCAGAGCGTTTGTTTCGATCCGTTCAGGGGCGTGACGGAGCCGGATTCGGGTACGGTCTCTGTAGGCAGTGATTGCCTGGCCAATATCAGCCTGGTGGTTGAAGGCGTGACGGTGGAAATGCTCGGGCGCATTGCCAGTCCGCGCAACATCGGTGCCGGCGGTTTTTTGATCTTCGTACCTGGCGTTGACAACCCGGTGGCAAAAGGCGCTTTCACCATGATACGCGCGGAGTAGTTTATTCTACGACCGGTAACGTCGTGACCAATGGGAAAAGCCTGCGATGCAGGCTTTTTTCGTTGTACGATGTTCATTCCCGAGCCAAAAAACCAACCAACAAAGGCTATAACCTATGCGCTTTTATCGTTTCTTCATTTGCGTAGCTCTTGTTCTCGTCCAGGCATCGTCGTCACTGGCCCACGACGGCCCCCATGAGGCGGATGAGCATACCGATGCCTCCAAGGTGTTGGGCGAGATTACATTTCCTACCACGACAAAAAATGCTGAAGCGCAGTCAGCCTTTATCGAAGGCATGAAGCTGTTACACCTGTTCGAATACCCGGTCGCCTCCAACTCTTTCCAACTGGCACAGAAACTCGATCCCGATTTCGCGATGGCCTACTGGGGGGAGGCGATGACCCACAACGGTCCGGTTTGGGACATGCAATTTCTCGACAGGGGTGTCGCAGTACTGAATAAATTTGCACCCACGGCCGAAGAACGCAAGGCCAAACTGAGTACCGACCTGGAGCGCGATTATTTCGCCGCCCTGGAAATTCTATACGGTGACGGGACCAAACCCGAGCGCGATACCCGCTACCTGCATCATATGCAGTCCATGGCGGAGCGATACACGGACGATCATGAGGTGCAGCTCTTTTACGCGCTGGCGTTACTGGGCGTCACCGGTGGTATTCGCGATGTCCCCAATTACATGGAGTCGGCGGCTGTCTCGCAGCGGGTGTTTTATGCTAATCGCAAACATCCTGGTGCGGCGCATTACCTGATACATGGAGTTGATGACCCGACGCACGCACCGCTTGGACTGGAGGCTGCGCGCGCGCTGTATGCGATGGCGCCGGATGCCGGTCATTCATTGCATATGACGTCGCATATTTTTAATGCGCTCGGCATGTGGCCAGAATCCATCGAGGCCAATATCAATGCAACGCGTGTCGCCAGCAGCGAACGTGAAGAGGAGGTGTACGTGGGCCATTACCCGAGTTGGCTCACGTACGCGTACGTCCAGAATGGCGAGCCCGACAAAGCCCTCGACTGGCTGAAGAATGCCTACCAGAAAACCACGGAGTCCGGGGAGACGGCAGCCGGTAATCCATGGGACATCAATATCACGCAGGGGCTGACGTTGCTCCCTGACACGACTTACGAACTCAGTTTTCGTGCTCGTGCGAGCGTCCCACGCTCGATCGAAACGGGTCTCGGGCTCGCGCACCATCCATGGACCAGCGTGAAGGAACCGATTGGATTGTCGACTGACTGGCAGCGCTATAGCCAGTCGCTAACGACCGAAGGTTTTGGCGACGACAACAGCGCCGTGTTTTTCTTTTTCGGTGCTGAAACAGGGGATGTCAGCATTGACGATGTGCGGTTGGTCATCGAGGGTGAGGCCACCAACCTCGTGGCAAACGCAAGTTTTGATGATGCGGTGAGCGGCTGGCTGGAAACCGGCGTTACTGCGTCGCATACGGAGGGCGGTTTTTACCAGGCCAGTGTTGTCCCGACCAACCTCGATACCCTGATGGGTGAGGGAAATCGTGTATTGGGCATGATTCACATGTGGAGTCAGTACCTGCTCGAAACGAGGGGGCGCGACGCGGAATTGCTGAACTGGCAATTCAAAACCGGCGGCGCGTACCGGGCGGAAATGATGATCAACTACACGAAGGGAATGTTGGCGCGCGACGCCGACATCATAGAACGTCGTCTGCAAACATTTCGCGAACTGAAAGAAGAGATTACTGCGAAAACAAAAGCCAAAGGCGAGGAGTCGGCTCAACTTGAACTGGCCCTGGACCACCTGGCTATTTTTGATGTTCAGTTACAGGTCGTGCTCGCCAAAGCCAGGGGCGATCTGCCGGGCGCCATCGAACTCGCCCGGGAAGCGAATCGATTGGAGGGCTTGATGCCTTATTCGTTCGGGCCACCGACCGTGACGTATCCGTCCGCCGAGTTGCTGGGCGAGTTATTGCTCGAAGCCGGCGATTACACCGCGGCTGCGGCAGCTTTCAATGAAGAACTGAAGCGTGCGAGGAACCGCAGCCAGGCGAAGGAAGGCCTGCAGCAGGCGGAGGCAATGTGAAAATTTCTGCGATCCGCGTCTATCAGGTCGACCTGCCACTGGTCGAGGGACGCTATTCATGGTCTGAGGG
>JBFFOS010000091.1:0-11567 GCA_041574375.1 Woeseiaceae bacterium | reverse complement strand
GTGGTTTGTCGATGCCGTCATGGGCGGTCGAAGCCTGAGCGTCAATGCGCAACGAATCACCGTGTCCACAGTGACCACGGGAACATTCGAAGACTTCATACCGTTGCGAGGACGTCTCGTGCCCCGAAGCACGGTTTTCCTTGACGCCATCGAGGGTGGTCGTGTCGAACAAATCCTCGTGGAAGATGGGGCGATAGTCGAAGCAGGTGACATGATCGCGGTGCTGTCGAACACAAATTTGCAACTCGAAGTGCTCGGCAGGGAAGCGGCTGTTACTGAACAGCTCAACAACATGCGAACCATCGAGCTGCAGCTCGAGCAAAACCGGCTTTCGCACAAGCGTAATCTTGTCGAAATCGATTACCAGATCACGCGCTTGTCGCGTGAAATCAATCGGCAACGCGAGCTGATTTCGAAGAATCTCGTGTCTCAGTCAACCGTCGATCAGCTTGAGGACGAACTAACCTACTATCAAAACCGCCGTGAGGTTACGCTCGAGAGCCAAGCGACCGATGCTCGCATGCAGGAGCAGCAGCTGCAGCAACTACGTGACGCTGGCGAGCAGTTGCAGGCTGGGCTCGAATTCGCGCGTAAGAATCTTGACGACCTCAGCGTGCGGGCACCGGTCGCGGGCAAGCTGTCTGGATTCAACATCGAGATCGGTCAGTCAATCGCGCGGGGTGGACGCCTCGGGCAAATCGATGATCCTGATGGTTACAAGCTCAATGCACGAATCGACGAGTACTATCTTGGTCGCGTCGATCTGCAGCAGGTCGCTTCAGCAGAGCATAACGGCAGAGATCTGGACCTGCGGGTTTCCAAGATCTACCCACAGGTCAACGAAGGGCAGTTCGAGGTCGACATGACCTTTGCGGAGCAGCCTGAAGGCTTGCGTCGCGGACAGACGCTGCAGACCCGGCTCACGCTCGGTGACAACACTGACGCAACGCTTATTCCCAACGGCGCTTTCTACCAGGAAACCGGCGGCAATTGGGTATTCGTGGTCGCGCCGAGTGGGGGTGAAGCCGTCAAGCGCAACGTAAGTCTCGGCCGCCGCAACACCAAATTCATTGAAGTACTCGATGGGCTGGAGCCCGGCGAGAACGTCATCACATCACCGTACACGAGTTTTGTCGGCATGGACCGGCTGAACCTCGGCGAATAGAACACGTAATAAGGGGATCCAGCCATGCTGAAATTGCACAATTTGTACAAGGTATACCGAACTGACGAAGTAGAAACCGTTGCGCTCAATGGCGTCAACCTGGAAATCGAACAGGGTGACTTCGTCGCCATCATGGGACCATCTGGCTGCGGTAAGTCCACGCTTCTGAATATCATCGGTATGCTCGACAATCCGAGCGAGGGCGAATATCACTTCTTTGATGAAAACGTTGCGCCTTATTCGGAGTCGGGACGCAGCGAGATTCGCAAGCAGAATATCGGCTTTATCTTTCAGAACTTCAACCTCATCGACGAATTGAACGTCGCCGAGAACATCGAGCTCGCTCTCCTGTATCACAATATGCGCACTGCTGAACGCAAGCGCCGTGTCGCCGAAGTGATGGACCGGATGGGGATTGCGCATAGGGCAAGTCATATGCCAGGGCAGCTTTCAGGCGGCCAGCAACAACGTGTTGCGGTCGCACGAGCCGTCGTCGGTGACCAACCTCTGATCCTTGCGGACGAACCAACGGGCAACCTCGATTCCGTGCACGGCCAGGAGGTGATGGATCTGCTTCGTTCTCTGAATAACGAGGGTACGACGATCGTCATGGTGACGCACTCACCGTCACATGCAGGCTATGCGCATCGCACGGTCAATCTGTTTGACGGTCACATCGTTACCGAGAACACCCGAGCTGCCTGATAAAGCAGACCCATTAAGCGGGGAAAATCATGTTTTGGAATAACGTAAAAATCGCGCTGCGTAATCTGCGCAAAAATAAGGTGTTCGCGCTCGTCAACATTCTCGGCCTCGCATTGGGGCTGACAATTTATGTTTTCGGAGGGCTGATTGTGAAGTACGAACGTACGCACGATATGTTCTTCGAGAACGCTGCCCGCATCTACACGATTGGCTCGACGGCAGCGCCCGACCTCAATGTTGGTATCGATAAATTTAATGCGACGTTTACGACCATAGGTCCGATCATTGCAGCGGAGTTGCAGGATGTGGACGCGGTTGCGCGGTCCGTCAATCGTGGGTTCCTGCTTGCTTCCGGATCAGAAAGTTTTTACGAGGATGTCTCATTCGCGGACGCCGCGCTGCTCGAAATATTCGACTTCGATTACATCTACGGCGATTCAGCTGCACTGGAGGATCCATCTGGCCTGGTACTCACAGAGTCGTCCGCAATCAAGTATTTTGGTGGCACCGATGTCCTTGGCGAGACCATTACATTCGACAATGAATTCGACTTTCGCGTCACAGCTGTAATTGAAGACATTCCGCTGAATTCGCACTTTAACTCGTCTGTCGTCGTTGATTCGGATATGGGATTCATTGCCCCGATCGCAGGTCTCAGCCGAATGCGTGACTGGGATTTGGCCGGCAACTGGAACAACCTGTCAATCGGCAACATGACTTATGTCCTGTTGTCAGAGACTCTCGACGAAGCGTGGCTGAACAGCCAGATGGACAGTATTTTCGCGCGGATGGTCCCGGATGATCAAAAAGAAGTAATAGCGGACCTGACAGTTACGCCCCTGCAGCAAGCCAACCTGGCCGTCTGGGACATGATTGGCATGCCGGTGATTGCCGTCGTATCGTTGCTCAGCTTCCTGGTACTTGTAGTGGCATGTGTGAACTACACGAACCTTGCGACAGCACAGTCGCTAGGGCGCAGCCGCGAAGTCGGTATGCGTAAAACAATGGGCGCCACCCAGAAACAACTGCTTGGTCAGTTCCTGATAGAGAGCCTTGTTATTGCATCGATCGCAATGATCGTTGCGGTCGCTGCTCTGGAACTGATAATCCCGTTGTTCAATAACGCCGCCAACAAGAGTCTTACGATTGACTATCTGCGCATCGCGCCATGGCTGCTGTTCACCACAGCCCTCGTCGGCTTGCTGGCCGGCGTGTACCCGGCCTGGCTGATCACGCGCGCAAACCCCATCGAGGCTTTGCGAGATTCAGCACGCAAAGGAAAGAAAGGTGCCCGCGTGCGCTCTGTAATGATCGGAGCACAATTTGCAATTTCCGCCTTTATGCTCGCCGTTGTCGCTATCGTCTTTATGCAGAACGAGAAGGTGAAGGAGAGCAGCTACATATTTCCGCGGTCCGAGATCTACACTATGGATCGCCTGTCTGTAGACGGTATCAGCGACCGACTGGATACACTAAAGCACGAACTGGAGGCTCTGCCTAACGTTGAAACGGTTGCATACTCGTCGCAGGTTCCATTCGAGCAGAACAACTCGCAGCGGGGTGTTTCCCTACAGCCGGGCGACGAGGCGGGCCAGATCAATTTGCAGTACATGGATATGTCGCCCGATTTTCTGGACGCCTACGATATCCCTGTTCTGGCGGGAAGAGGATTCGATCGAAATATCGCGAATGACTCGCCGACAGAAGGAGTAGAAACGCAGAACGCGCTGATCAATGAACTGGCCCTTGAGGCCCTGCAGATCGCATCGGCGAGCGACGCGATCAACAAACGTTTCTATCTGCTGAACGACGATGGCCCAAATACCGAGTTTGTCATTGTTGGCGTTCTGCCAACGCAGAACATCATAGGGTTGTTTAACCAGGAAAAGCCGTGGATGTTCCTGTATCGGCCCGAGTCGATGCGGATAGGTTCAATTCGCATAAGCGGCGGCAACATCATGGACACGGTCGAGCAGATTGAGGACATCTGGGATCGAGTAATACCGGAGTACCCGATGCAGGGTCAATTCCTCGATGAGGTATTTGATGATGTCTACAATATTCTCAAGTACATGAACATGGCGCTTGCGGGATTTGCCTTCGTCGCATTTTCACTGGCACTGATCGGCCTGTTTGGCCTGGCGGCGTTCATGTCCGCGCAACGAACGAAGGAAATCGGTATGCGCAAGGTGCTCGGTGCCAGCACGGCACAGATCGTGCGTCTGCTTGTCTGGCAATTTTCCACGCCAGTACTTTGGGCGCTTGCTGTGGCTCTCCCCGGGGCTTACTTCGCGTCGTCGCTCTACCTGAATTTCTTCGCTGATCGTATTGAGTCACCGGTATTCACCCTGGTGGTATCGGGTGCGCTGGCCGTTACTCTGGCCTGGAGCACGGTCGCGGGGCACGCGTTTCGCATCGCACGTTCCAATCCGATTGTCGCCTTGCGCTACGAATAGATTGAAACCCGCAAGGGCTTGATCGGGATACCAAGATGTAATATATTTCGGACATTGAGTACGAAATATATTACATAGAGATCCTGCACCTGTTGCAGGATCTCGTTCCTTCGTTAAGGAGGTGTCCGATGGAACAATCCACACAACCCTGGTCTGCGGCGATTCTCGTGATTGTCGTCCTGCTTGCGGCCATACCGATCTATGCTCTTTTCAGGATCTGGCGCGGGCGGCCCCGCTTAAGCGACGAAGAACGGTCCGAAGCGGCGGCTTCACCCCTGACACGCTTGCAGCGGAATGCGTGGCTGGGAGTCGCCGTCGGAGTGGCAGCTCTAGGAACGATCGCTGTATTGATCACAATCTACGGCGTGGCCGAGTACTGGAACAACGACTCGTTCCGCCTGGCGATCTTGGGTCTTTTCATCGGCGCGCTGGTTGTGTGCGCCGTACTGCTGTCAGCTTCCGCCGCGGCTCGAAAAAAAACGTCCCGCTTTGACGAGCGCGATCGACAGGTCCTGGCGCAGGCCGGGACCTATCAAATCGGGTTCGTGCTGATAAGTCTGGCGATCTGGCTGGTCGCATTAGGCGAGCGTTTTCATGCGGAAGGTGCTGTGCCAATGGTCTACCTCTACCTGATGTTCGGCTCGATCGTCATGATCAGTTTCATCGGCCAGGCGGCAGGCATACTTCTCGGCTACTGGTTTGGTGAACGGTTTGGACAAGGTTAGGGTCCGCAATCGAATCAGGGAGCTGCGTTTCGCACATGGCGAAATGACGCAACAGGAGCTTGCGACGGCGGTGGGTTGCTCACGCCAGACGATAGTGCTGCTGGAGCAGGGACGCTACTCGCCGTCGTTAACACTCGCCTTTCTGATAGCAAGGCACTTTGACCTCACCGTTGACGCTGTATTTGAATTCGTCAACGAGTGAGGCCTGCAAATGGCTACCGCTGTGCGGAAAATGTGAATCGTGACTCGCCGGATGTGTCGCCGGAAGCGCTGAAACGCCGTTCCGTCAAATGCCAGTTGCCATTCCTGTCGGCCAGAACGACGGTCGTGCAGCGCGTCCCATAGTCGGGCATGACAATAAAGGGTGCCGTAATTGCGTGAGCTCTTGTGAAATCGAGCCGGCCCGATTCAACCTCGGCTACCGGTCCCTTGTTTCGATCATTCATGAGCCGGATGAGGCTGGTCTCATTGACTGAGCCTTCAGCCAGCATTGCAGCTAATTTCTGCCGGCTGCTTTCGACTTTGTGCCACGGTCCATCGAGCAGCGCATTACTGAGCCCATAGGTGCCCGGTGAAAGCTCACGCGTTCCATTCTCACGATTCGACAGATAGGCAACCTCGCTCACGGTACCGACGATCAGGTTGAAACCAGCATAAGCGTTCTCGTCGATCTCCTCGAGATAGTCTTTTGGCGAGCTGTTGCCTTCGAGAAACCCCGTTACCAGGTGCCCGCGTGACCGGTGCTTCGGGGAGGTCGGTTGTGCATCACGGAAATTGGTGACCGTCGCAAAGCGACCGCTCTTGTGCAGTGCGAGCCAGGTTCCACCTGCTTGTAAGTCACGGCCCCCTACGACACCGGGTTTGTCCGGCCACCAGTGCGCATCGCGTGTCGGACGCGCGTGAAACTCATCGCGATTGGCTGCGAGTACCAGCGGGTAGTCAGGGTGTTCCCCGAAACTCAGGACAATGAGACACACGATCAGTTACCACTGATGAAATGATCTACAAGTCGCCTTGCGATGGATATGCGGAAGGGCAATCCGACCTCGCCGGACTTCAGTTCATCGCGTGTAAACCAGCGCGCGTCTTCCAGTTCGCCGTCATTCAGGTTGATGTCGTCTGAAGTCGCCTCGGCAACGAACCCGAGCATCAGGGCCGAAGGAAAAGGCCATGGCTGCGAGCTGTGATAGTGAACAGTACCGACCCGAATATTGGTCTCTTCGTAAACTTCACGGCGCACAGCGTCTTCGAGACTTTCGCCGGGCTCGACGAACCCTGCAATCGTTGAGTAACGTCCGTTCGGCCAATCGGCTTGCCGCCCAAGCAAACAACGGTCGCTATCGGCGACCAGGACAATGATTGCCGGGTCCGTACGCGGAAATATCTCCTGGCTACAGTCGGGGTTGCAGCAACGTCGCGTATTGCCGCCAGCCTCAGGTGTGGAGGCGGAGCCGCATTTTCCGCAATACAAAGTCGTGCCATGCCACAGCACGAGTGCGCGGGCATGCGCGACGAGGTTGGCCTCGTCAGGTGGCAGCACCGTTCCCAGGAATCGCAAATCCTTGAACTCACCCAATTCAGCATAAGGTGCGTCGATAGCCTGGCTTATCGCTACGGCAAATGCCGGCTGGTTGCGAAACAGCCCAAGGAAGATCAGGTTGTCGTCGCGGATGAAGTCGCCGACTTGCCCGCGCTCCAGCAGTACAGCACCCGGACGGTCACCGCCTACAAGGCATCGATCACCCCAGACGGGCACGAAGCGCGTCTCGTTACTCGAGAGCGCTTCGGCCAGCCAGTCGGGGTCCTTGCGGCGCTCGCCACTACGCTCGACGAACGCACCCGCGAAGACGTTTTGATCTTCCATGAAAGAGACTTCCGGACCCGAAGGGCCGCGACTAGTTCTTGGCGAGCAGGTCGCGAATTTCGGTCAGCAATGCTTCCTCGGCCGATGGCTTGGGAGGCTCGGCAGGCTTCTCTTCTTCTTTCCTCTTCAGGGAGTTAATACCCTTGATCAAAAAGAAGACAGCGAGCGCAACGATCAGGAAGTTGATCACCGTATCGATGAACATGCCGTAATTGAGCGTCGCGGCACCCTCACCTTCGCCCAGTGCGATCGCCAGATCGCTGAAGCTGACGCTGCCCATGATTACGCCGACCGGCGGCATGATGACGTCTGACACCAAAGACGAAACGATCTTGCCGAATGCCGCACCGATTATGATACCGACCGCCATATCGACGACGTTGCCGCGCATCGCGAACTCTTTGAATTCTTTTAGCATCTGGTCTAACTCCCTCTGTAGTTTTTCTGATTTCTCACACGCTAATTCCGTGTGTAAGCAGTGTACCGGAAGTTTCGCCAATCTCGCATGTCGGGCAGAGTTTGCTGTCGATTGCGTAGGCATCCTGCACGTAACGAGCATCACAGGTGCCGCATACCGCAAGGTACAGCTCGTCGTTGTATGAAATGCAATGGAGCAGGTTCCAGGCCCACTCGAAATTAAATTTCGTATCGGCGTGCAGCAGGAGGTATGTCTCGTAGGCCCGGCAAAGCCGATGTCCGAACTCGACGTCAGGTCGAGGCCAACGGGAATGTACATGGTCCTCGGCGTCGATACGTATGAGAAGGCCGGCGCAGAACAGGGCGACCAGCGTGGTGGCTTGCGACTGGTTTACAGGACTTTTGACGTAGCGCTGCACCTGGCGCGGCGATTTGCCACGGCGACGCTTGATGTTAGACAGTCCGCTGTTGCGAAAATATCTCGCGTACAATTTGCGAATCCTGTCGTCCGAAAGCCCGGTGCATTCCCTGATTGTGCGCGTGCGCGCCTCGTGGCGGATCATCCTGAGTGCCAGCTCGAACTGGCTGCGTTCCCCTGCGTAGCGATCGTCGGTGAGTCTCATTTTTTGCTCTTTATGATAGAAAAAGACCATATACGGTATTAATATACCGTATAACATCCATAGGTGGGCCAACAAGAACAAATACAAGTAATTCGAGAAACGACCGAAAAATACAGTGAAGGTCTGGGCAAACCAGTCAAGAGGGGATTGTATGGAATACGAAGGACTGACCAGGAATGACCTGGCCAACGTCGAGGCATTGAATCGTGCCTGGCTCAGGTGCTGTGGCGATAGCGATATTGCTGCTGGCAAGCTGACGGCCACGCTTCGGGACCGGATGGCTACGGCACCGTTCCTGTTGTTTTCATTTCGCGAGCAGGATGATGACCTTTGGAGCCGCTTGCTCGAGAAGTGCCCGCAGCAGGACCTCCTCGACGAACGACGGCAGTCCAATGATCAGCTGCGCCTGGTGCAGTTAAACGGATTGTCTTTTATCTGGGGGCTGGCGCAACGTAATCCTTACGCAGCTCGATTTGTCAGCGTTGCGCCGTCGCGCTGGTGCGAAAAAATCATGTCGGTGACGTTGGTGCGATTCGTTGAAAGCACGTCAAGCCGCAATCTGCTCGAGCCGCGACTGGAGACTGCCTCAATGCTGCACAGGCGGTTTGCCCAAATGGGTGCGCTGCAATCCCTGCTTTTTACGAGCCAGCCAGCGTATGACGATCGCATGAGAGCGGCGGCGTGTCGTACACCGCAAATCGTGCGGCAGATTGCGAACAAGGTGTGACTTTGCCGGCGCACGGTTACAATACGCGGCCTCATGAGCGCGCTTTCAATCAAAAACCTCACCAAGACTTATAGCAACGGTAACCAGGCATTAAAGGGCATCGACCTCACTGTTGAGGCCGGGGACTTCTATGCCCTGCTCGGCCCAAACGGAGCCGGCAAGACTACGGCTATCGGGATTATTTCGTCGCTGGTGAACAAGTCTGGCGGTGAGGTCGAGATTTTCGGCCATAACCTCGACACTGAGCAGGAAGCGGCCAAAGCCTGCCTCGGTATCGTGCCGCAGGAAATCAACCTGAATCTTTGGGAAACAGTGGGCAATATTGTTGTCAACCAGGCCGGCTACTACGGTATCGGCGGCAAGCTCGCCAGGGAGCGCGCAGAGAAGTACCTGCGTGAGCTTCGTTTATGGGACCGCCGTAATGATACTGCACGCAGTCTGTCGGGCGGCATGAAACGCCGACTCATGATTGCGCGGGCGCTGGTGCACGAGCCAAGACTGCTGATCCTCGATGAGCCGACCGCCGGTGTAGATATCGAGATCCGCCGCTCGATGTGGGAGTACCTGCAAAAAATAAATAATGCCGGCACGACGATCATTTTGACCACGCACTACCTGGAGGAAGCGGAGTCGCTATGTCGCCATATTGCGATAATCGACGAAGGGACAATCATCGAAGACGCGCGGATGAGCGATGTACTGCGCAAGCTGCAGCGCGAGGTCTTTGTCCTCAGCCTGTCCGAGGAACTTGCGGAGGCACCCACGCTCCGGGGATTTGAAACCCGACTACGCGAAGACGGTGAGCTGGAGGTTGGGAAAGGACCGGAGACCGACCTCAACGACCTTTTCGGCCAGCTTGATGACAACGGCGTTCGTGTGGTCAGTCTCCGCAACAAGGCTAACCGCCTGGAAGAGATGTTCATGCACCTTGTCGAGAAAAAGGGAACAAGCACATGAATCTTGCCCTGAACCTCGTCGCCGTAAAAACCATCATCCGCAAAGAGATGGTTCGCGTACTCCGCATCTGGATCCAGACAATCGTACCGCCCGCGATTACGATGACGCTGTACTTCATTATTTTCGGCAACCTGATTGGCCGCCGCATCGGCGTCATGGACGGCTACGATTACATGCAGTACATAGCACCCGGGCTGATCATGATGTCGGTGATTACAAACTCCTACGGGAACGTCGTGTCATCATTCTTCGGCGCCAAGTTCGGTCGCCACCTCGAAGAGATGCTCGTCGCGCCGATGTCCTACGCGACGATCATCATCGGCCATGTGGCCGGAGGCGTATTGCGTGGCTTGCTCGTCGGGATGCTCGTTACGATTATCGCGTTGTTCTTCACCAATCTGCAGGTCGCGCATCCTTTCATCATGATTTCAATCGTTTTGCTATCGTCGATCGTTTTCGCGCTTGCCGGCTTCATCAATGCCGTATTTGCAAAGAAGTTTGATGATATTTCGATTGTGCCGACATTTGTGCTCACGCCGCTGACCTATCTGGGTGGCGTGTTTTATTCGATCTCGATGCTGCCCGAGTTCTGGCAAAACGTTTCGAAAGCCAACCCTATTCTCTACATGGTCAACGCGTTTCGATACGGCGTCCTGGGCTCGTCCGACATTGGTATCGGCTACGCATATACAATCCTGATCGCATTCGTCGTCCTCTTGTTCTCCGGGTGCATGTTCCTGATGCAGCGAGGCATCGGGATCCGGGAGTAAACCATGTGCGGACGTTTTGCTTTCTATTCACCAAGCGAAGCCGCCGCCGCCCTGTTTGGCGTATCCGCGTCCATCGAAGTCCAGCCTCACTACAATATCGCTCCGACGCAATTCATTGCAGCTATTCGCGAGGACCAAAACGAGCAGCGTGAGCTGGTCATGCTGCGTTGGGGGTTGGTGCCATTTTGGGCAAAAGACACGTCAATAGGTAATCGCATGATCAACGCGCGTGCCGAAACGGTTGCCGAGAAGCCTGCGTACCGGGCAGCTTATCGACATCGTCGCTGCGTCGTTCTCGCTGATGGCTTCTACGAATGGCGCAGGGAAGGTGACGCGAAGACGCCCTATTACATTTCACTGGCGAGCGGCGAGCCGTTTTCGCTGGCGGGGCTTTGGGAAAACTGGACGGATAAGGAGAGCGGTGACTCGCTGCAGACAGCGACGCTGATCACGACCGAGGCCAACGAGTTCATGACCCCCTTGCATCACCGCATGCCGGTCATCCTCGAGTCGAACACGGCCGACGAGTGGCTTGCAGGTTCGACGGACCTGCTGGATGACGTCGCATCGATTACTCCACGTCTGCAGGCTTGGCCGGTAGACCGCCGCGTCAACAACGCGCGTAATGAGGGTGAGGAGTTAATCAGCGCTGCGGGCGACATCCTGCGCTGAGAAGTACGGTCGAAAAGATACCAGCAATGTCCGTGGCCCCCCGTGCACGCCAATGCCGGTACCGAGGCCGGTTACAACGAGCTTGCGAACATCTGGCACGAGTCCGCGCAGCAAGCGCTCGAATTCGAGCGCGTCGTCTTCGCAAATCGCATGTCCGATGCCTATTTCTACGGGCCCTTTCGGTACCCGTTTCGCGATGTATTTGGCAAAGCGCGCAATGCGCTTATGCGAGCCAAACATAAAACTACTCAGGCTTACCTTGCCGCTTGGTGTTGTGCAGATAATCGGGGTCAGTCGCAAAAAATCGGCAACGGTCTTTACCCAGTGCGGTAATCGACCACCGCGCACGGCATAGCGTAAGTCGCTGAGGATCGCAAAGGTCCGCGTCTTTGGAACCTGCGTGCGCAAAACCTCGAGCGTTGTCTTGACATCGATGCCCGCCTCGGCGCACTCCGCTGCAAGTACGGCCAGTTGTCCCTGTCCGTG
>JBFFOS010000090.1:0-11682 GCA_041574375.1 Woeseiaceae bacterium | reverse complement strand
GTGAACTCGAACAGCGTAACGCCCCACTGATCCTTCAGATCCTGGGGGTGACGATCCGAGGCCGCCTCACTCGAGGGAATCCCTTCCACAAACTCCATTGTCAGAACGCGTTGGGTGGTCGCCTCGGCGACAACTTCGGGAACAATGATTTTCGGAATGTCGGCGTGCATAGCCGCCGTGCGCCGAATGTTATCGGCCTCTTGCAGGTAATCGAGCTCTTCTATCAGGCGCTCTCTCACTTCCTCCCAGATCGGTTCGAAGTTAATGTCCGTGAACAGGCCCACCAGGTTCCCGAGCAAGATCTTCAGATTCGTCAGATCGGCCATCACCATCCGGTCTGCATCCGGGTACTGAACCTTGACGGCAACCTCGCGGCCATCCCGCAGAACTCCGCGATGAACCTGGCCAATTGACGCTGCAGCAAATGCCTCGGCCTCGATCGACTCGAACACCTCGTCGAAATTCCCGAGCTCGCCGCGTAACGCAACTTCCATTACGTCGAACGAGACGCTTGGCGCATCGTTCTGCAGGGCGCTGAGGACAATTGCCACCTCCTTCGGCAACAGGCCCTCGTGCAGGCTGAGCATCTGCCCGACCTTCATTGCGGCGCCCTTCATTTCACCCAGCGTGCTGGCAATGCGGGCCGCGTTACGGACCATGTTCTCCGCTTTCTTCAGTCGCTTGGTGGGCCCGTCGCGAAGCAGGCCGACCGCTTGATCGCCGAGCATTGAGACGCCAACACGACCAACCAGCCCGCCCATCCTGACGAATCTGCCCAGCGGCGAGGTGTTGAGTTCATCGCGACCCATGATGAATCCTGAAGAATAGCCAACCGACAGTCTGGTTACTGGCCTGGATCGGCGCAAGCATGTTCTCGTAAGTACTTGTAACAGCTCATACCCTCGGACACGCACTGCGTGCGGCGGGTCCGGGTCCGGCGGGCAAACTCCGGTTCCGCAGCCCCTGGATGCCGGCACCCCCCCGGAAATAACCGGCATCAGGTTGTCACGCGATTCCGGCTGGTACCGCCGTGATACCGGGATACCGCATATCATGAACGATGTTATCTGGGCCGGAACACAGTTCCTGGCCGTCGGCAACGGCGGCACGATCATGACGTCGCCAGACGGCATCGAGTGGACGGCGCAAAAGTCCGGTACCGAATTCCGCAAACCGGTCGCTATATGACAGATGTTGCCCGGACGGGCGTAAACATTGACATGTTCGTGGCAACCGCAGCCGCCAGCTCATTTCCGAACGATGGCCGCGTCTTCACCTCGGCTGATGGCCAGACATGGGTGGAGGTCGTCATCAGCAACGAATCCTCGGCGACGCTGTCGCTCATGTGGCATGAAGGAGCGCTCATTGCCGGAGGCGTTGTTGGCCGGCTGTTCAAGTCGCCCGATGGCGTGATCAGTGCGGGTGTATCGACGACTGACGATGGTATGACCTGGCATCATTTCCATATCGATGCCGACTACGATACGCGAGGACTCGCCTGGGGTAGCAACCGCTTCGTTTCGGTCGGCAGCATCGGTCCCGGGTTTGGTGAGGGAGCGATATACACCACTCGGTGACCGGCAACGAATAATGGTGGCCAGGGGCCTGTCGCTCCTAGAACGGCCCGTTCACGATGGCCGGAGCGTGCCAGAACGCCGCCCAGACATCGTCGTCACGAATGTAGTACACGGTGTCGTCGTGAATGAATGCCCTGCTCCGCTCCACCCATTCCGGATCGTTCGGACCGATCGGTGGCGGGTCGATCGAGCCAGCGCTGTTCAACATTGAGAGCGACGGCATGTTCTTGTCGAGAATCTCGAAGAGATACAGCGCCGAACCCAGGAACCGGTAGCTGCCGTCCGTGGCGAACACGTTCGCCGGGATGGTGAAGCGATCGATGCCGTTGACGTCCGCCTGGTAAGTGAACGCGTGGCGATCGTAGGTCGCCTCGCTAAAGGTGCCCTGGCCGCCGATGGTTGCCGTGCCGCGCGACAGCGGCTGGGCGATGTTCGAGACGTCGAACAGCTCAAGCTTGACGCCGCCATTCCCGCCCCTGCCCAGGCCGAGCAGAAGATCGTCGCTGACCGGGTGCAGAAAGTCGGAGAAGCCCGCGACTTCGAGTTCGTCCGCGATGAACGGGTCGGCCGGGTTGGACAGGTCGATCGCGTATAGCGGATCGATCTGCTCGAAGGTCACCGCGTAAGCCGTGTCGCCCAGGAAACGGACGCCGTAAAGCGCCTCGTTCGGCTTGCCGATCTCCTCGGGACGGCTGTCATTCGGAAGCGTCGACACGATTTCCAGATCGGGCCGCGTGCTCGACTCACGCAGGATGTAGAGCTGATGATCGACGAAGTCCTCGTTCGTCCAGTCGAATTGCGACGCGAGCAGCCGCAGATTCCCCTCGTGCTCGTTCATGCGGAAGTCGGCCTGGCCGCCGCGCCAGACGGTGCCCTCGATATCCGAGGACCCGCGGTAATGAATACTCGTGCCTGCCAGGGCAAATTTGTGAATGCGCGTGACGTCGCGCTGCGCTGCCGTATCCGGCCTGAGCTCCGTGAAGTAGAGCGCGTTCTCGGAGACATACACGCCATAGGCATCCTCGTTGTAGCACGCGGTCGTGAAGTTTGCCGGATCGTCGATCGGCACGGCCGTGATGCTCGTGATGACCGGAGAGTTGCTTGTGTCGTCGTTAGTGGTGACATAGCAGTTCTCCGGTGCGACAAGCGCTCGCGTCTGACCCGCTATCGTGATCTTTGGCAAGAGGTCGTCCATCGTCGCACTTGCGAGCAACGCCTGATTCTCTGCCTGCTGCTCAGCCGTTGTCACGTAATAGTGCAGGCCTTCGATCCAGGGCGTGTAGCGGCTGACGATGTAGACCGTGTTACCGATGCGCCGGCTCTCGACGAACACGCCGTCGATGCTGGCCTCGATCTCGAGCCCGGGATTGCCTGTATCGGTCACATCGTAGATGCGAAAGCCCAGGTTCTCCGGCGCCCAGATCGCGAAGTCCGCCCAGAGTTGACCGTAGTGGCCATAGATCATCTGCCCGGTCAGCGCGAACATCTTGCCGCCTTCCAGGTACATGCCCTGTACGGAGATATCATCCTCGAGCGGGATCGTACCGACGGGCTCCGCCACGCCATTCGCCGGGTCCGTAGCAAGGATGCGGATCGAGCGCTCCGGCGCCGGTACCGGAGCGCCCGCAGGCTCTTGCGCGTTCGCCAGGACGAAGCAGCAGTGGAAATACCGCCGCGGCGCAACGAACAGGTGTTCACCGTCATAACGGACAACATCAAGTTCGTCGACATTCAGTTCCTGAGTATAGGTGCCCGTGAAGTTGTTATCCTGTGCCGCGCCGGCGGCCGCAAGCTGCTCGGCGCTGCTCATCTGCGAGAGACCATCCTTGATGGCGGCCTCGAAGGCAGCCGAATCCGTCACCGGGCTCAGGAGGCCGACCGGCTGGGGATCTGGCGTGTTGTTGGAATCAGAGCCGGAAGAACCGCAACCGGCGATGGCCAAAAGCACAAGACCGGAAAAAATCAATGTGAGTTTCTTCATTGCGTATTCTCCTCAATTGTCCATGGTCCAAGCCTATGCCCGGCAGCCCGTGATGTCTGTTGAGATGTTCCGTAACATTGTGAGAATTTGTAACCGCCGTGCTTTACATTTTTCGACAAATTGCATACACGTTTAATACCGGTCGGGAATGCCAGCTTGCGACACTTACTGGGTGAGCATGAAATGGCTGGAGGCGTGTCCGGATGATTCGACGATTGACCCAGCTGGCACTGTTGCTGCTCGCCCTCGAGGCGACGCTGTGCCTGGCCGAAGAAGAGAGCGGAGAAGTCACGGAGTCCCGCTGGCGGCTCGGCGCGGCGCTCGGCTATGGCGTCCGATCCAACCCCCTCGTGCAGTCCGACGACATCCCGATCATCGTTGACCTTGACATCGCGTGGTTCGGCGATCGCTGGTTCTTCGATAACGGCGACCTCGGACTCACCGTCGCCGACAGCGACGCAATGACCGCGAGCCTCGTCGCCCGCGTCAACAGCGACCGCATATTCTTCGGTAACACCGAGACGCGCTTCGTCGCTTTCGACCTCGCCGGCGGCCCGCTGGTCGAGGCGGTCGAGTTCAAGGTCCCGGACCGGGATTACGCCGTCGAACTCGGCATGGAGGTGCTGACTGACGGTCCCTGGGGAGCACTGCAGCTCTCGGCCTTTCACGATGTCTCCCGCACGCACGAGGGCTTCGAACTCTATGCCAATTACAGCTACGGCTGGCGTAACCAGCGCCTGTACATCGAGCCGTCAATTGGCTTGAGTTACAAGAGCGCCGACCTCAACAACTACTACTGGGGTGTGACCGACGACGAGGCCGGCGTCGTAGTCGCACCTTACGAGGCGGAGGCCGGCCTCAACTGGCATGCACGGCTCATGGTCGGCTACCAGCTGACGCGCCACTGGGGACTCTCGCTGGTGGCGGAACACGAGCGCATCAATGACCAGGCGGCGGCCAGCCCGATCGTGAAAGAGCGTAACGTGCTGGGTTATTTCGCCGGTTTGGCGTATCGGTTCTGAATCGATGAGGCTGCTCGTAACACTTGCCCTGCTCCTTCCCACGCTCGCGCTGGCCGAGAATCAGGCAGACGATGACATGCGCCTCACTGTCAAACCGGTACTGTGCGTCACCGACAATCGCAACCCGAGCTGCAACATGTCGTTTCTCGTCGTGTGGCAGAGCGGTAAGACAGGCTATTATTGTCTTTTCAACGACCTGACTGAGGCACCGGTGCGCTGCTGGAGCGAAGAACGGGCCGGTCAACTGAGCGACGATCGCATCGTGCGGGAGAACTTCAGTTACTGGATGACAGGCAGTGATCCGGGCAACCGTCTCGCCGTCGTCACCGTCGAGGTCCTGCGCATGGATTCCGACGACCGCCGACGCAAACGCCGCACGCGCCACGTCTGGGATATTAATTGAGCGAACACGCTGTCGACATATTGCTCGTGGAAGACGATCGGCGTCTCGCCGACCTCACGGCGGAGTATTTCGAGCAAAACGGCTTGAGCGTTGCCATCGAATCGCGCGGCGACCAGGCCCTAACGCATTTCGCAAGAGTGAAACCGCGCGTTGTGCTGCTCGACCTGATGCTGCCCGGCACCGATGGCCTCACAATCTGCCGCGAACTTCGCCAGACCTTCGATGGCCCGATCCTGATCTTCACGGCGCGGGATTCCGACATCGACCAGATCATCGGGCTCGAGGCTGGTGCCGACGACTACGTCACCAAGCCCGTCGATCCGATGGTTCTTCTGGCACGCACTCGCGCACTGCTGCGGCGCGTCGAGTCGTTCGACAAGCCGGCGCTTTCGGGCGGCGACATCATCCTTGGCGGGCTGCGTATCAGTCCGTCGGCGCAGCAAGTGATGCTCGACGGCAGGCGCGTGCAGCTGACGACCCACGAGTTCGAATTGTTGCTGTTGCTCGCGCGGCACGCTGGCACCGTACTGAGCCGCGACGACATCTTTCACAACCTGCGCGGCATCGACTACGACGGCCTGGACCGCTCGATCGACGGGCGCATCTCCAAGCTCCGGCGCAAGCTCGAGGACTCGGCGACCGAGCCGGCTCGCATCAAGACCGTCTGGGGCAAGGGCTACCTGCTCGTACCCGATGCCTGGGGCGAGCCCGAGTGAAGAACATGCTGCCCGAGCGTAACCGGCGCCTGCTGTTCCGATCGTTCCTTATCCTGGTTGGCGGCTTGCTCGTCGTCGCCATCGTACTCGACCTGGGCTTCGACCACCTGCGGTCCAGGGAGGAACCAGACGTGGACCGCTGGCTGGAGTCCACGTTTCATCTCATCGAACAGCGGCTAGCGGCAGCGCCGATCCAGCAGCGCGAGGGAGTCGCAGCCCTGTTGGCCGATGACCTTGGCATAGGCGTACAACTCCTCGAACGCGGCGATGTATACATCAATCAGGCCTCGGAAGATCGCCTGCCCGCGCTGGTTGATGCCGACGGCAACACCTCTTACCTGCATGACGCCGAGTCCATCGACGCGATCATCCGGCTCGGGCCGATCGCCGAACCCGCCGATAGCCTGCTTCTTAACCTGCTGCCGCCACTTTTCTACCTGTCGATCTTTGTCGTCGTCGGCCTGTGGCTGCGGCCTTTGTTGAAAGACATCAACGTCATCTCGGATGGCGCGCAGCGCTTCGCCGCCGATTACCGCGAACCGCTGTCGACGGCGGGACAGACCACCGAGCTAAAGGCTCTCGCGAAGAACCTTGACGAGATGGCCGCGCGGCTAAGTGGAGTACTACGCAGTCAGAAGGAACTGATCGCAGCCCTCTCTCACGAGATGCGCACGCCGCTCGCACGGATTCGCTTTGCGCTTGCCGTGATCAGCGACCGGGGTGACGAGAACCTGGAGGAAAAGCTGGCCGGGATGAACGACGACGTGCAGGAAATCGACGAGTTGATCGCATCGATGCTCAACTATGCACGGCTCGACCACCCCGACATCAAGATGCACTGGCAAGCCGTGCCGGCCAGCGCCTGGCTCGAGCATGTGACGAACAAGTCGCGCACCGATGCGGTTCAGATCGAAGGGCACATTGAGAACGCGCCGGACAAAGCCTGGATGGACCCGCGCCTCATGGAACTCGCCCTCAGCAATCTACTCGTGAATGCCACGAAGTACGCCGAGAATAAGGTGCGCTGCTCGCTGGCACAGAAAGATAAGGACTGCGTGCTGACCGTCGAGGACGACGGCCAGGGTATCCCCGAAGACGCGCGCGATAAGATCTTTAAGGCCTTTGCACGCATCGACGACAGCCGTAACCGCGAAACCGGCGGCTACGGCCTCGGTCTTGCCGTTGTTGCACGCGTCGCCGAGCTGCACGGCGGTACCGCAAGCGTGACCTCATCTGGCGTTCTGGGCGGCGCCTGTTTCTCTATTTGCTGGCCGCAACGCGACCTGACCACTCTTTGAGCGGCCGCTCGATCGGCATGCGTGTCGGCGCGGCAGGTGCGGACCCCGTATGAACGACTAATCGAAAAATCTCGAGCTGACGTGTCACGGGGGTATTGAGGCCCTACACCGTTTTGAATGTTGGCCAGGGGCGGAATCGAACCACCGACACGCGGATTTTCAGAAATCAACGTATCCCGGCCAAATCGAGGTCACGCTCGCGTGACTAGTAGTTGGTGCAAGTGGCGGTGTTTGCTCCAGAGTCATAAGTAGTCGTTGAGTGACTGACGTCGTCAACGCAGAAACTGAAAGTGACGCCGCCTTTTGCTGTGGCCGTGGTTGTTAGTGTCACGCTGCCATTGCCATCGGTTGTTGCGCTAGGTGATTCTGCAAAAGTGCCAGTAAACGATCCGCTTACGCTGGCCCCGCTTACGGGGCTTCCAAAGTCATCAACGACAATCACGGTTGCTTGCCCATGCTTCCTGCCTCGGTCCGCGCTCACGGTGCTCAATGATATTGACTGTACATGGTGCGACGTCGGTTCGGCATTGGAGCTGAGCGAACTGCCCACGTTGATTCGCCCATGAACCGACCAGGCCTGCAGGTTCTGCCCCATGGTGCCAGTGGCATCCGCACCGTTTTCGATCAGGCCGCGAATCTGCGCATTCGATGCCCCTGGGTTCTGAGCCAATAACAGCGCCGCGAGGCCAGAGACGTGCGGCGTTGACATCGACGTACCGGACTTGTAGGCGTAGCAATCGCTGGGCTCGCTCAACGCCTGACCGCAAGCATCACCCGGCACGGTCGAAAGAATTGCGGTCCCGGGTGCCAGCACTGACACCCACGGGCCGAACGTCGAAAACGAAGAAAGGTTATCGTGATAGTCGGTCGATCCGACCCCGATGACGTTAGCGAATGCGGCGGGAAACATCATCTCCTTGCTGTAATTGTTACCGGCGCCAGCCACCAGGATCATTCCATTGTTCCAGGCATAGTCAACGGCCACCTCGACCGATGACGAAACGTCCGGGCCGGCAAAACTCATGCTGATGACCTGGTATTTGCCAGAGTCCGTAGCGTGCATGATGGCCTCGATCACATCGTCATCATCACACTGACCGATGATAATACCCAGTATGTAGAGACTGTAATCCTCCCAGCAGGTCTTCAGGGAGCCCACCTTGGTGTCCCAGCCCACGCCGGCGATACCGACGCCATTGTCTGGCATGGCCGCTGCGATTCCCGCTACATGTGTCCCGTGACCAAGCACGTCCTGCAGTGTCGAGCCCTTATCTGCGACGAGGTTGACCTCTTCAATGCACTTATTCACAGGATCAGGATTCGGAGGAACCGGAGTCGTGAAATCCAGATGGGTACAAGCGATCCCGGAGTCGAGTATGGCGATACCGATATCACTGCTGCCATGTGTGATGTTCCAACCAGCCGGAGCGTTGATGTCTGCCCCAGCCGTTCCCTGGTAGCTCGGATAAATCAGTGACCCAAAAAGGGGGTCGGCGGTTGCACCAAATGCCTGCCCGGTGTTCTGTAGCGCATATTGCTCCTTGAAGTTATTCGCCACGCCAAGCCCTGGTTCCGCACCCTCGGTCGTCGTGGGTAAGAACACGGAGCGCGTGTAATTGAGATCAGCGAATTCGACATTCGGGTTGCGCAAATAGCGTTGGACGGCATTGGTAACAGAGCCCTTGGGTACGCGTATGACTTTTACTCCGATTGCATCGAACGAACGTATCACGGTGCCCTGTACATCACGGTTTGCCTGCGCTACCTGGTCGGCCGCGGCGCCCGGAACGAAGCGCACCAACACAGTGTCGTCAGCAAATTTCGACTGACCATGTTGGGACGGCGGTTGAGGCAAAGCTGCCTGGCTGGCGAAAGAAAAAACCAGCATTAAGAGTAACAGTCGGGTAGTTATTCTCCGGACGAGTACTTGCATCGCAATCTCCCTTTGCGGCCGACAATCGTCGGCCTATTTTTATTGAACACGGAAAGGTCCTGCTTTCCGATGTCTTATTCAATCAACTTAGACTTGCAACCTGCTTGCCGCAATCGGCAAAAAAACTTATGTCAAAGGCGGCATCCGGCAGTCTTGAGTTACTCCTGTTTTTGGCGCTAATGCTGCGTTAGACCTGGTCTTCGCGAATACAGGCGCCTGACAGAAGACCGTTCCGGTACGTGTGAAATTATTATGTAATTGCAGACTGCGCCAAGGAACATAGCTTCGGGAGTGAGCAGGCAGACCGTCGCTAGTTAACGTAGAAAACATGGTCACCAATCATGGCAACCTTTGTCATATAGTCCCTCCAGTAAGGCTGGCTGTAAACTGCGTGATAGTGCATTACGCCCTGCAGTTCCGCGTGTCCGGAGCCGTCCATGGCAGCAGAAGCAATCAGTATGGCTCTGTCCCACGCTTTCTTCTCTTTTGGCGTATCCGACTTACCATCCCAATACCATGAGAACTGTTTGTGGTCGTAGACGACTTCGCAGACGTCATTCGGATAGCGCCGATCGTAGAACCGGTTCATTGTCACCTGCGCCACGGCAAGTTGGCCTGCAGTATTTTGATTTCGCGCCTCCCAGTAAATATTGAGCGCCAGACACATCGTCGGGCCGTCCAGTTCTACTGTATGCAGCGACCCGGAGGTAGCGTCATCACTTCTGACAGGTATAGACGATCCGAAGGTTGCAACCTTAGCCGACTTGGAGAGAGCATCGTCATGATGCTCCGCCGGTGGAAGTACACCCGATGACAATGCGGAACCGACTCCCGCAAGCGTTATAAGGGGAAGTATCGTCAACAGCTTTTTCCAACGACCGGCTTTCGTTTTTATGTTCTTGGGCACCTGGTCCATGAGCCCCTCCTGTATCCCTTCGCTCCACCTAATCCAAGTTATATTCCATGCACCCAACCAATGATCAAAGCGTGGCACAACTGGTTATTGCGAGAAGGTGGACTCCGACATAATGAGGACGGAGCTTCAAAAACGGTGATGCGAAACACTGGGAAAAGTGTGAACCAGTTCACACTTTTTTTCCGTAAACGGACGTTGAAAATCGCGCTGAGCGCCGTGTCTCAAGGCCTGCAGCCAGCCGCGGGAGACGCCATACGAGAAAGGGCCCTCCTGAAAAATCAGGAAGGCCCTCATGACAGAATTTCGTAGAGTTGAGTCTCGTTTACTTGAAAGTGATTTCCCGTATCAGGTACTCGCCGGTAATTGTGCGAATATCCGGGTACGTCATAGCAACCTTATCGGATCGCTTCTGGTTCTCTTCGCCCCACTTTTTCATGAAGGCTTCATATTCGGCCTGGTCCGGTTGCATGTCTGCAGCGTCCTTCATTCTTACAACCAAAATAACGTTGAAGTCACCACTATTCGCCAGTTGACTTACATAAATGGAGTAACTCTCGATCTGACCTAGCTCGATCGCCACGTCATTTGCCGGCGCCCATGTTGCCTTCAGCCCTTCCAGGTATTTGTCGATCATGTTGGAATCGACTTTGACCGTTGTGACATTCGAAAGAACCGAGCCGATGTCATAGTCCTTCCATGCTTCGAGGTCGGCATTTGCGATGCTTGCGAATCCGGTCAAAACAAATCCAGCGAATAAATGACGTATTTTCATTTTCTATTCCCCTAAGTTATTAGTCTGTTGGTTTCCCCAAAATCCCTTATAGCAACTCGATGCAGCTATGGATTGATTGCGGGGATACAAGCCGTCCTGTCACATCTAACGGTACGACAGTACGTATTTATACGTATATTTGGTAGGAGAGTATAGATTTAGATACCCACACCCAAATTCGAAGCTGCGGTTCGAGCTACTGAGGGAGATAATCGTGAGAGGCTTGGATAGGCTTGCGACAAGCCGAGTGTGGCGATGACTCGCCTGCGACTCTTAAAGATCCCCAGCCGGCGTTGTAAAGGGCAGCGAGTACTCGGCCAGTCCGACCAATACGATATCGTTCGTGGAGTTGGATGCGTCAGCGTACGGCGTGAGGTGGACGGAAACGCTAATACCGTCATCGAAATCCCACCACACGCTCTTATCATGCTCGTCGCGCACTTCCTCGACGCCCTCGCCCCATTTTTCCATCATGGCGGTCAGGACCTGCGAATAGTCCTCGCCTGCAAACTGGAACGTCAGTCTGAGCACGCGTCGAAACGCTCCGAACACCACCGTTGCCTCCGCCGGGATTGCGGCGATGGATGTTGAGCCGGTGCATACCTCGCGAGCACTCGGGATAACTTGCTGCAGCTCCTCCAGATAGCCTTGATATGCGTCCCTATCCAGTTGCATGGGGTTGCAATCCAGTGTGCCGAAGACACGGCTCTCATGCACAAAATTGAGATATGTGCCCAGTTCGATACCCTTGAAGTCTACGGCCCACGCACCACCAGACAGGAACAGGCTTACCAGCAGCAGCCGAGAACAGCGCTTTGAAAAAGTGTTTTTTTTGATTGCCAAGCCGATCATTCTTGGTAGCCAGGTTGTCTCATCCTGCGTCCCTGTCCGCATGCGCAAGTCCTTCCTCGGAGACTGTCCGATCCTCCAGTTCCATCAGATTTCGTTGTGCAGCTTCAAAATAGCGCGGGGAAAGTCCGATCGCCTTGTGGAAGTATCGCTCAGCGACCGCGAAGTCGGCCTGCCGCATGGCGATATAGCCGACATCGTTATAAGCCACCTCT
>JBFFOS010000089.1:0-11723 GCA_041574375.1 Woeseiaceae bacterium | reverse complement strand
GTCATCAGCGAGTTGCTGGATGCGGGCATGCTGCATGAAGACGTGCAGACGATACTCGGCTCCGGGCTACGGAATTTCTGTCGTGAGCCGTTCCTGAAGAACGGCAAGCTCGAATGGCGGGACGCGGCCGCGCAGACTCTCGACGCGGACATCGTCCGCCCGGCGAGCGATCCATTCGATGCCGAAGGCGGAATTCGCCTCGTATCCGGCAACGTCGGCCGTGCGATCGTCAAGGTCTCGGCGGTCGCGCCGGAGCACTACTCGATCGAAGCGCGCGCGCGCGTGTTCACGTCGCAGGCGGCGTTTATCCGGGCCTTCAACGACGGTGAACTGGAAACGGATTTCGTGGCCGTGCTGCCCGGACAGGGACCGCGCGCCAACGGTATGCCCGAACTGCACAAGCTCACGCCGTACCTCGGCGTGTTGCAGAATCGTGGTTTCAAGGTCGCGCTGCTGACTGACGGGCGGATGTCGGGTGCGTCCGGCAAGGTCCTTGCGGCCATACAGGTGACGCCGGAGTCGCTCGCGGGCGGCATCATCGGCAAGATTCGAGATGGCGATGTCGTAACGATCGATTCGAACAGCGGCACGCTGGCTGTCGATGCCGAAGACATCGAATCGCGCTCTGCCCCCGAGTCCGACATCGTGAACCAGCAGATCGGCATGGGTCGCGAGTTGTTCGCCGCGTTCCGGGAGCACAGTTCAGGTGCGGAGCAGGGCGCCGGCATCTTCACGACGGTGAACGCGTGAACGCTGCCGACCTGCTTGCGAGGCAACGCGTCGTTCCTGTCGTCGTTATCGACAACGCAGACGACGCGGTGCCGCTGGCGAAGACGCTGCTTGCGTCCGGTCTTGACGCGATCGAGGTGACGCTCAGGACCGGGGCGGGTCTCGAAGCGATCGAGCGGATTGCGAGCGAGGTGCCGGACATGCTTGTCGGCGCCGGCAGCATACGCCGCGCCGCACAGGTCGCGGAGGTGAAGGCCGCGGGCGCTTTATTTGCGGTAAGTCCCGGCTCGAGCGACGCGTTGCTGGAGTCGGTGGCCGATGCGGAATTGCCTTTCGTACCCGGCGCCGTCACTGCGTCCGAAACGCTGAAACTGCTGGATCTCGGTTACACGCTGCAGAAATTCTTCCCGGCCGAGATTTCAGGCGGCGCCGCATATCTTGAAGCTATTGCTGCGCCGATCCCTGAAGTGAGCTTCATGCCGACCGGCGGAATCGGTCCTGATAACGCAAGCGACTACTTGTCACTGGCAAACGTCACCTGCATCGGCGGGTCCTGGATCGCGCCGCCGGCGCTGCTGCGCGAAAAGAATTTCGATGCAATAGCGGAGTTCGCAACCGCGGCCGCGAAACTCTGAGCATCGCCGTTATCGTGCCAGGCTTTTTGCGGGCACGTTACAGCCACTTGCGGAAACGGAAGTAGGCAAGCATCGTCGCGCTCGTCGCGACCATCAAAACCAGCGCAATCAGGAATCCGCGCGGTGAGTCGATGCCTGGCAAACCGCCGACGTTCATGCCGAGGAGTCCCGTTACGAACGTAAGCGGCAAGAAGATGGCGGCGACTACGGAGAGCACATACATCCTCGTATTCTGCAGCTGCGCCAGTTCGTTTAGCAGTTCCTCCTGCAGAACGACAGCACGCTCGCGGGCGAGGTCGAGGTCTTCCAGGTAACGCGTGACGCGGTCGGCTTCCTCGCGAAGGCTGTTGGTCTCGGGATCGGACAGCAGCTTGCCCGGGTTGCGATAGAGGCGGTCGAGCGCATCCCGTTGCGGCGCGACGAATCGCCGCACCGACGCCGTCTGCCGCCGCAGCGCGGCGAGTGACCGCCGTCGAACCTGAAGCGATTCATCGGTTTCGACCTCTTCGATCGACGACAATCTGTCCTCGATCGTGTCTACGAACCCACCGATCCGGTCGGCCATACGACCGATCAGTTCTGACAGGAACTCCCCGCTGCTCCGGGGTCCGACACCCTGTTCGAGTTGATTTTTCAGGTCCTGTACGGACAGCAGTCGTCGGCGCCGCGTGCTGACGATGCGGTCGCGCTCGATCCACAAGCGAATCGACACCATGTCTTCCGGATTATCGCTGGGATTCGTGTTTACACCGCGCAGGACCGTGAGCAGTCCTTCACCGACGTTGAGTGACCGGGGTCTTGTCTCATCGGCAGTAAGCGCCTCGACCACCTGAGATTCAAGCCCGATTGTGTCACGCAACCATGCTCTCGGTGGCCGTTCCCCGACGTCGAGATGCAGCCATATCAGGCCATCCTCGGGGCGCCACTTTTCAATATCGGCGGGACCGATGGTCTTCGCACTCCCGTTCCGGTCGAGCAGCAACGCGTGCAAGAGGCCTTCAGGCGTTTTCGATGCCATTAGTGCCTACCACTTTTTCGGCGCATGAGGCGTTTACTCCAATCAACTTGTCAGAAATTGCCGACGCGTATAACCGCGTACGCGGAAATTAGCATGATACCGCTGGTGCGACGCAGAAGTACCCTGCCGATGAATTTAATAGGAATGAGCGCAGCATACGATGCCTGAAAAAAGATGACGTGGAACCGGAGTTTGCCCCGCTGGCCAGTCAAATCATTATCTGTATAGTAGGGCGCGAACAGGAAAGGGGATGCGGACAATCGATGAATTCTGCTCGACGCAACAAGACACCCGAAACAAGCCTGTTGATCGGAGATATCGGCGGCACCAATGCGCGCTTCGCGATAGCAGATCCCGGTAGACCGGCGTTTTCGAATGCGGTAACCCTGCAATGTAATGACTACGAGTCAGCCGACGTCGCGATCAAGCATTATCTGAAAACCGTACATGCCGGCACGCCACAGGTGATCTGCCTTGCGGCGGCCGGCCCGATCATTGACAAGCGTGTACGCTTCACCAACAACCACTGGGAGATCGCAACGGACGAACTTGCCGCCGAATTTTCCATCGATGCAGTGCAGTTATTGAATGACTTCGAGGCGATCGCTTACTCCGTGCCGTTTCTTGGCGAGGACGATTGCATGCCAATCGGCCTGCCCGAGTCCAGGCCTCTCGATGCCGACGACTACATGGTCGGTATCATCGGGCCCGGTACCGGTCTGGGCGCCGTCGGCTTGCGCAAGCATGGTGATCTGTACTTGCCGACCGCCGGTGAGGCGAGTCATGGCGGGTTTGCGCCCGAGACACAGGTGCAGATCGATATCCTGAATGCACTGCGCGAACGCTTCGATCGCGTGTCGAGCGAACGTCTCGTTTCGGGTCCGGGGCTCGAGAACATTTACTGGGCATTGATGCGCATCCACGGTGAGAAGCGGGCGCACCAGGCGCCGGCCGGGATCTTCAAGGCAGCGATCGACAACTCGGATCCGCTGGCCGCCGAAGCGGTGCAGATGTTTTTCGAGGTGTTCGGCCAGGTCGCCGGCGATCTTGCGCTGACACTGGGCGCGGAAGACGGCATTTACATCGCCGGCGGCATCGCGAAGCGTTACCCGGATCTTCTGAAAAACAGCCGTTTCCGTTCGGGTTTCGAGAACAAGGGCCGGCACCGGTCCCTCATGGAGCGCATTCCGACGCAGCTCATCCTGCACGACGAGCCGGGACTCCTGGGCGCCGCCTACTGCGCGCTGCAACTGTACGAAACCTGAGCCAGGGTGCGGCTAGATAACGGGATCGTGTTCCATGGCGGAACTCGAGCTCGGGCGTGGCGTCGCCGTGATGCCTTCGCTATGCCGGGGAAACTCGCCGGCATCTATGGTTTCCTCGTAACCGTGCCAGGTCGCATAGCCGATGACGGGGATCATTACGATCAGACCCACGAAGGCCGTAACCACGCCGAGCGCCAGTGCGCCAATAATGATCGTCAGCCAGACGATCATCGCGCCCTTGTTCCTGAGCACCGCGTTGACGGAGGTGACGATTGCCGTAATGCTGTCGACGTCGCGGTGCATGATCATCGGCAGCGAAAACGCGCTCGCCGAGAACGTGACCGCGGCGAAAATCGCGCCCACACCGCTGCCGAAAGCCAGGAAGCTGATTAGTTCGGCCGTTGTCGGGTCGCCGTCCGTCGGGTACATGACCGCTGTGACGATCACGGCCGCGCGCGACCAGACCAGGAAGATCACCAGGAGGGCCAAGGCGAACACCGCCTCGTTGCCGATGTGGCGCTTGAACGCGGCACGAAGGCTGCGTGCCAGGACCGGTTCCTGGCCGCGCTCGAGCTGGGCGCTGATCGCATAGAGCCCGACGCAGGTCAGCGGTGCGAGAAATACGAAACCGCCGAGCATACCGAACATAATCCACTGGCTGCCGCGGAACCACGCGACGAGTGAGACCGCGCCGATCAGGACGGCGACGGCCAGCCCGTAGGCGAGGCTTTGTTGCGGCGCCTGGATCAGGTCGGCCACGCCGAGGCGAATCCAGCGAAACGGGGCCCAGAGCGAGAGTTTCCGGCAGGGTGCGACGAAAGGCAGTTTGTCGCGGTCGAGAGCGGCGTTGCGATGCTTGTTCATTGTGTTAACAGGCCCTAATCCAGCCTGCTTTGATCATCGACTATTTGGGGTTGCCAGGCAACGACACTGCTATAGGCGTTTTCCGAGATTTTCTGGTATTGTGCACCGCACAATAATGCCGCTGTGGCGGCGTTTGGGACAAAACGTAAGGGAGAACTCGATGGATCTCGCAGGGAAGACAATCGTGATCACGGGAGGCGCCCGCGGACTGGGTGCAGCCATGGCGAAGCGGCTGGCGGGCGCCGGGAGCCGGGTGGCGCTCGTAGACCTGGATGAGGCGGCGCTGCAGGCCACGGCCGACGAATGTCGTGAGGCGGGCGCGCCACAAGCACAGGGCTACATCGCCAACGTGGCGAATGAAGGCGAGGTAGAGGCGCTGTTCGACAGCATTGCCGAAGACTTCGGTGAGATCCACGGGCTTGTCAACAACGCGGGCATCATCCGTGATGCCCTGATGCTCAAATACAAGGACGGCGAGCAGGTCTCCAAGATGACGCTGGATCAGTGGCAGGCGGTCATCGACGTTAACCTGACCGCCGTATTCCTGTGCGGGCGTGAGGCTGCCGCGAAGATGATCGAGTCCGGCCAGAAGGGCTGCATCATCAATATTTCGTCGATCTCTCGGTCGGGCAACATGGGCCAGGCAAACTACTCGGCGGCCAAGGCCGGCGTGCAGGCCATGTCGGTGGTCTGGGCCAAGGAATTTGCGCGGTTCGGCATCCGTTCGGCATCGATCGCGCCAGGATTCATCAGCACGGAACTCGTGCTGTCGATGAAGCCGGAAGCTCGCGAAAAAATGACCAGGCCGATTCCCGCCGGGCGCCTCGGCGAACCCGACGAGATCGCGCATACGGTGCAGTTCATTTTCGAGAACGACTACGTGAACGGCCGCTGCATAGAGGTGGACGGGGCGCTGCGCCTGTAGGAGCGGTTCCCAAATCCACACCTTGGGTGTTAACTGGTTGTTTTTATTGATTAATCAGGAGGCGTCCACGGACTTGAATGCAGCACTGTGCATGACGCTGCAGGACCGACTCCCGCAAAAGTTCCTCGCACCAATGCGGATCCAATACTGAAATACGCTATATATTCGATGATACTAGAAATATCGTTGACACGCGGCGTAGCAGAGTGTATTTTCCAGTTATGAAACTTGAAGATGCAGCAAGACAGCTCGAGGCGCTGGGTAACCCAACCCGGTTGGCCATTTACCGAGTCCTGATCCGGCTCGGCCATAAGGGTAGCCCTGTCGGTGAAATCAGGAAGAAACTCGACATACCGGCATCGACGCTTTCACACCACATTGCCAAGCTGGTGCATTCGGGGCTCATTACGCAGGAACGGGACAGCCGCAGCTTGTATTGCAAAGCAGACCTCAAGAACATGGACGCATTGATGACATTCCTGGTTCGTAACTGTTGTGCTGAGGAATCGTGCATTCAGGTGGCTAAATAGCCGCACTTTTTTTTATCGAATAATTCGATATTTCTAGGATAGTGGAGAATACAATGATCTCGAACCAATCCAGTTGCAACGCTCTGGACAGTCAGTGCGGTCCGCGGGCTTGGAGCAGGTCCGGTAATCGTGTACTGGATTACCTGAAAAGGATCGACAGGACCTGGCTTTTGATTGGGCTTATCTTCCTGGCGATCGCGATCGGATTGCCATCACACTTACTTGAGAGCGTCCGGTTCACAACCAGCAGTTTATGGGGTATCGCACCGTTCCTGCTGCTGTCTGCAACCGTGGCGGGATACCTCGATGCCGCGGGTGCCGATCGATTAATTGGCAAGATATTCGCTGACCGCGTGGTTCTGGCGATCGGCTCCGCCGCAATTATCGGGGCCGTGTCGCCGTTTTGTTCCTGCGGTGTCATTCCGTTGATTGCGGCGCTGCTGGTGGCTGGTGTTCCGCTGCCGGCCGTGATGGCATTCTGGGTGGCCTCGCCGATCATGTCTCCGTCCATGTTCGTGGTGACTGCAGCCGGTCTCGGCCTGGATTTTGCCATGGTGAAAACGATCTCGGCCATCGCTGTCGGGCTGTCTGCAGGGGGTTTGACACTGCTTTTGCAACGGCTGGGCCTGTTCAGCGACGCCGTGCGGCCCTTACAGGTTTCGTCCTGTGCTGGCGACAATCCCGTTCACATGATCAAAGACACCGTGACCGAATGGCGCGTCTGGAAACATCCGGAGCGAGTTCGGGTTCTGAAGCAGAAAGCCCTGGCCATGGTGCTGTTCCTTGGCAAATGGCTGACACTGGCATTCGTATTGGAAAGCCTGATGATCACCTTCGTGCCGGCTGAATTGCTCGGGCAATGGCTGGGCTCTGAATCTGCGTGGGCGATTCCGCTGGCTGCCGTGATCGGAGTTCCGGCCTATCTCAATGGTTTTGTGGCTGTCCCCGTAGTGGCCGGCCTGATTGAAAATGGCATGGCGCCGGCTGCCGCGCTCAGCTTCATGTTGGCTGGCGCCATGACCAGCATACCGGCCGCCATTGCCGTGTTCTCACTGGTAAAGCGGCCGCTGTTTTTCTGGTATGTCCTGCTGGCACTGATCGGCGCAATCACTGCAGGATGCGCCTACCAGGCGTTTCTCTTACTGATTTGAGTGATTCACACAAGCGCAGATGGAAGTTGGATATGAACGCAACCACCAAGTTTCTGTTCGTCATGGACCCGCTCGAAACGTTAAACCTGGAAACAGAAACGTCCCTTGTGCTGATGCAGGATTTGATCGAGCGGGGACACGGCGTCTACTGGTTACAGCAGGAAGACCTCGCCCTGGTGCACGACGAGCCGATGGGTTTGGTGTTTCCCGTTACAGGCACCGATCCTTTAGCGCGTGCGGAGCCGGTCTGGTCGAAGTTAAATCGGTTTGATGCGGTCCTGGTGCGTAAAGACCCGCCTTTTGATACCGAATACCTTCAGCTGACGCTGATTCTTGATCATCTCGATCCTGACGTCGCCCAGTTCAACGATGTGAAAGCACTCAGGAATTTCAACGAGAAGATGTTGCCGCTGCGCTGGCCGGAATTCACGCCGCCCACGTTAATTACCATGAATTCTGATCAGCTTGAGCGATTCGCCATTGAACACCGGAGCCTTGTGTTGAAGCCGCTGAACGACTGTTCCGGGCGTGGCATTTCAAAAATAGATTGGGATGAGAGTGGAGATTTCCGCAAACAGATTGACGAAGCGTTGATTAACTTGGATGGGAAGACCCGCTTCCTGGTGGCCCAGAAATACCTGCCCGCCGTGAGTCAGGGCGACAAGAGAGTTTATCTTGTAAACGGTGAACCGTTTGGCATAGTCAACCGGATCCCGCAGCCCGGCAGTTATCTCGCCAACATTCACCAAGGGGCAAAATGTGAGCCCGCGCAACTTAGCGCAAGGGAAAATCACATTATCAATACCATCGCTCCTTTTCTTCTCGATCACGGTATCTTCCTGGCCGGGGCAGATTTTATCGATGGCTACCTGACGGAGCTCAACATCACAAGCCCTTCAGCAATCCGGCAAATCAACGAGCTGAGCGGTGAACAGGTGCAGCACAGGATCGTGGATTCGATGCTTGCAAGGATCGCCCGGAAACCGTGTGGCGAACGACGAGCCGAACGCACGTCTCACCATCATCGTATCCCGCGGACTTTCTGCTGTGCCGAATGGCGGGTTTGACCGGCCGGGGGCAGACGATTCGAACTCCCCGGCCCGTCTGCGTCCGCGCATCGCACGCATTCAATCAGGAATCGGGGCAATTTCCTCGTAAAGAGCGATCGTCTTCCTGACCGTATCCTCGTTGCGGAAATTCGTGCCAATGCGCTTGCGCGCCGCTTCGCCGATGCGTTGCCGCAGCTCCGGGTCGCGGTAGAGTTTATCGAACGCGTCGCAGGCCGCCGTGCAGCTGATGACGAAAGCATCCTCGGCGAACCCGACGTTGCAATCAGGCTGGCTCAAGTTGTTGCAGGCTTATTCCTCCGTGTATTCCCCATGCCCAGATATGCGTGCAGCGCGGCTGTCAACTCCGTGACAAACGCCTCGTCATCTATCTGCAGAGTACGCGCGGGTTTAAGATCGCCAAACAACGTGCGCTCACTGATGCTGCTGAGCAGCAGCAAGAGAAACAGCTTGACCTGATCAGCGCCTGGCTCGACCATCTCCTCACTCGCCAGGGCTGCAAGCACGGGCCCCAGCATGTGCTGGTAGAGGGATTGGCGCTTCTCGTCAATATCTTCGAGACTAAGCTCTCCATGCAGACGCATGTACAAATAAACGGTACGCAAGATCGGAGCATGCACCTTGTAGAAGACCAAGTGCTTGCCAACCAGATGTCTTATTCTTGGCATTACGCAGCGTTCAGTGTCCAGGTCGAAGTCGTCCCAAAATTCTGTTGTCCACTCACTCATCTTGTGATCAAAACGCTCGTATAACACCGGCAGCAGAGCCTCCTTATCCTTGAACCGTCGGTAAATCGTGCCACTTGCTACGCCGGTCCGGGCCGCCAGGTCGCGAATCGTGATCTGTTCGAAAAAGCGCTCACTCAACATTTCTTCCAGTGCCCGCAGCACTCTCTCCTGGGTATTCTGGGAGCGCGTCTGCTTGGGCGTGTGGACTAACTCTTTAGTCATTTTCAGGGTACAACCCGCTGGTTATGTGAACAGATGTTTACAATAGCATAATCATCTGATATTGTGAACGCCCGATTACATTAAAGGTGTGCAAAAGATGACCCAACTCGCCAAGCCACTGATATTCCTGGCTCTAATGATGCTATCGGTTTTCTTGTACTCGCTGCCTATGGCCGAATTGCGGCCTGTGCTGGGTCTCACGTCCGAGCTTGACTATTACATCGTTAACAAATGGCTGCTTGCGATACTGGTGCTCGGCGCTGTGCTGAGCACGGGTCTGCGCCGGCAGGCAGGCCTGGTGGCGCAGGTAAACTGGCGAACTCTTCCCCTGTATTGGCCGATGGCGTTAATCCTCGGCTTGATCTGGCTTGGCTCTGAAAGCTCACCCAGTGTCCTGGACGCCGCAAAAATTCTCGTTTTTTGCATCGCTGTTGGCATCTCTGAGGAGCTGATGTTCCGGGGCCTTCTCTTTCACTGGTTTCGCAGGTTGTCTCCGCGGGCCGTAGTACTCGTGTCAGCCAGTTCATTTGGCGCGATGCACCTGGCAGGCCTTGGAACCGAAATGCATCCAGCAGTGGTTCTCTCTCAGGTCTATTTTGCTTTCGCGCTGGGAGTCATTTTCGCTGGTGCACGGGCCCGTGACGTATCGATTCTGTTGCCAATTGCTGTCCATGCCGTGTTTGATTTTCTTGCGATAACCGCCAAGGGCAGTATCAGCCAGACTTTTGAGAACGTTGAGCAGATGGTCACCGGAATGCTGTTTGCCGGTACCATCGCACTGGCTTGGGGTCTGTTCCTTTTGTGGCGGTTGAAAGGGATGGGGGAGAACCACGGAGCATTGTTCGGCTCAAGCAGATCAATCGCGCCAGGCTGATTTGTAAGGCGACAAGCAGCCCGAAATTCCAGGTATGGCTGGTCCAGGTCCGGGGAGAGGCTCTACTCCATGACCGTCGCACCGTCTGCCTGAAATTTGAACTCACACAGTTGCTTGAACCTGTTCAGGATATTCGCCGTCACCCGATTATGGATCGATTCCCACGCGGTGTTGACGATGTGTGTGTCCGGCCAGTTCTTCTTGCCGTAGAAGTTGAAGACAACCGCCATGATGACTTGTGACTGTTCCGTCTCTCCCAATTCATCGATCGAGGAGCGCACATAGCAGCAAAACAATCCCACCGGATAACCGCCACTGCACTCATAGAGCACGTACCTCTGACTGTCGAAATCAGACGGTTCCGGCACACGCTGTACCTTGATCGCCTTCATCGTAAATAGCGGGACAATGTTCAAACCGAGCAGGTCGTACTTGAGACCGAATAATCTCTTCTTTCGGCCAAGCAGATACACACGCAAGTGTTCAAAGTCGCCGTTGACCCGTTCCAAAGTCGCGATGTGTCCAGGCCAGCAGCGCAGCACTGCCTGCCAGTCTAAAAGCTCCTCAAAAACATAGCTGGCCGGGGCCGAGACGCCGATCTTGTGGATATTCATAATCGCGTAATCGGAGACACTGAGTTCGAGGCGTTGCCTGATACGATGCTCGTAGTCCTCTCTTACTGCATCGGACTTGGAATCCATCAACGTCGGGATGGTTGGCCTCTGAAGCACAAAGCGCCGAATATCGGAGACGACCGAGCGACTTTGCCCGGGAAGTTTGTCGGATTCGCTCTCGTCGCGTCGGGCGTCTGTGGACTCGATCATGGGACGTTTGTGGCTACCGTTCGGGATAGTTCTCTATGCTGATTGTATTACCTTTTCTGGAGCCGAACCTGGCCGCTGATCGTCTACCCCGCGATCACTACCGTCCCGGTCGTCAGGCTGATCGGATCGTGGCGAACGTCCGCTATTGGCCGATAGCAGTCAGTCAACATTTCCCAGGAGCAGCCATTCGAGCGACTGCTTTGCCTGGGAATCAGTTGGCAGGCTAACATCGTGCTGAGCACCCGCTAATTGCGCAAAGGAATCACGAACGTGGCAGTCCCATGTTGATGAATTCGATCGAGTACTGGGCGATGAACAACCCGGTGCGCGGGTTTGTTCAACGACATTACGAAGCTCCTCGCCTGAGGCGACTTTCGGACGGGTCGGCGAACGATATCCTCGAGATCGGCTGCGGTCAGGGGGCTGGCGCGAGGGTCATTTACGACCTGTTCAGCCCTCAACGATACGTCGGCATCGATCTGGATCCCAGAATGATACGAAGGGCCAGGAGAAGATCGGGCGCGTTGCCGAATGCCACCTTTATGGAAGGCGATGTTACAAGCCTCGAGTTCCCGAATGCGACTTTCGATCTCGTTATGGATTTTGGGATCGTACACCACGTACCCAATTGGAGAGACGCGCTGGCGGAAGTACACAGGACGCTGAAACCCGGTGGTGAGTTTCTGTTCGAGGACCTGCCGGTCGAAACCTGGGAGCGAGGGATCGGGATACCCTTCAAAAGAATAGCGGATCATCCCTACGACGAAATGTTCAGAGAACAGGAATTTGTCGACGAGCTGAAGGCTTTGGGTTTCGACGTGGAAACCCACGACAACAGCCCGTTCAGTTTTTATCACTTTTGGGGACGAGCCGAGAAACTATCGTGAGCCG
>JBFFOS010000088.1:0-11762 GCA_041574375.1 Woeseiaceae bacterium | reverse complement strand
CGCTCGAGTATCGGCAGAAGTTCAGGAAAGACGTCGTCATCGATCTCGTGTGTTATCGGCGCCACGGACACAATGAGGCCGACGAGCCATCCGCCACGCAGCCGATCATGTATAGCCGTATCAAGAGCCACGAGACGACCCGCAAGTTGTATGCGAAGCGTCTCGAAGAGGCCGGCATCATCAGTGCGACCGCGGCGACAGACCTGCAGGATGCCTATCGTGACCGCCTCGATCGTGGCGAACCGGTTCCCAAATCGAGCCTGGGAATGATTGGCAACGAGTACACGACTGACTGGACGCCGTTCCTGAACAGCGAATGGGATGATCCCGTCGACACAACGATTTCACCGGCGACAGTGTCCTATCTCGGGGAGGCCATCACGACCATTCCGCCGGACGTGAAGCCACACGGTCGCGTGCAACGGATCATGGATGACCGCACGAAGATGGCCAAGGGTGAGATGGACATGGACTGGGGCTTTGCCGAAACCATGGCGTATGCATCGTTGCTGGTCGAGGGGCATGAAGTGCGGCTGGTGGGCCAGGACAGTGGCCGTGGCACGTTTTTCCATCGTCACGCCGTGCTGCACAACCAGTTGAACAATCGTGAATACACCCCACTGGAACACCTCGTCGACAAGCCGAACGCGTTCCGCGTGATCGACTCATTCCTGTCTGAGGAGGCTGTGCTCGGTTTCGAGTATGGCTATGCCAGTACGGCACCGGACACGCTTGTGATCTGGGAGGGACAGTTCGGCGATTTCGCGAACGGTGCGCAAGTGGTCATTGACCAGTTCATCAGTTCGGGCGAGTCGAAATGGGGGCGCCTGTGTGGACTCACGATGTTCCTGCCGCATGGATACGAGGGACAGGGACCCGAACATTCGTCCGCGAGGCTCGAGCGGTTCCTGCAACTCTGCGCCGAACACAATATGCAGGTCTGCGTGCCATCGACGCCCGCACAGATGTTCCACATGTTGCGCCGCCAGCACGTCCGCAATTTCCGCAAGCCGCTCATTGTTCTGACGCCAAAGAGTCTGTTGCGGCACAAGATGTCGGTGTCGGGTCTGAATGAATTGTCGACCGGGCGATTCGAGCTGATTATTCCGGAGATCGAGGCGATCACCGCGAAGAAGACGCGGCGACTCGTGTTCTGTAGTGGCAAGGTGTATTTCGACCTTCTCGAGGCGCGCGAGGTCAACGGTATCGACGACATCGCGATTATTCGCATCGAGCAACTCTATCCGTTCCCGATTCACGAATATGCGGAGTTGATCGAGCAATACGCCCACGTCGATGAGATCATCTGGTGCCAGGAAGAGCCACTGAACCAGGGCGCGTGGTACCAGATCAAGCATCGTTTGCAGGAGCCACTGAAAGACAGTCAACAACTCTATTACGCGGGAAGGCCCGGTGCTGCAGCACCGGCCTCCGGCATTTTTAAAGTTCATTTGCAGCAGCAACAGGCGTTGGTCGAGGCTGCTTTGGATATCAAGTCCGAAGCGAGCAAAGTACGCAAGCCTGAGAAAACAAAACGGAAAACGAAATGACCATTGAGATCAAGGTACCCCCGTTACCTGAATCGGTATCCGATGCAACGCTTGTTGCCTGGCACAAGAGTGTCGGTGAAAGCGTCGCTCGCGACGAGAACCTCGTCGACCTTGAAACCGACAAGGTTGTGTTGGAAGTGCCGGCTCCTGCTTCTGGAACGCTGGCAAAAATCGTCATAGAAGACGGCGCGACCGTCGTGGCCGGGGACGTATTGGCGATTCTCGAGGAGGGCGAGGTGGCGGCAGCTCCGGCAACGGCAGCCGCCGCGGAAAAGCCCGAGCCAACGAAAGCGCCGGCTCAGAAGGTAGCGAAGGGCCCCGCCAAAACGAGTCCGGCCGTCCGTCGACTGCTCGACGAGCATGATCTGGATGTAACGATGGTTGCGGGTACCGGCAAGGATGGCCGCATCACCAAAGGTGACGTGATGGCTTTCCTCAAGTCGGATGACAGCAGCGAAGTGACACCCGGCGACCCGACGCCAGACGTTGGTGTCGAAGTCGTCACGGAAGGTCTGGTGCGTGAGGAAAAACGCGTGCCGATGACGCGCCTGCGCGCACGCATCGCGGAGCGCCTTGTCGAAGCGCAACAGACAGCAGCGATGTTGACGACGTTCAACGAAGTCGACCTGACGAATGTCATGGCAATGCGCAGCAAGTACCGCGATGTCTTCGAGAAGAAGCACGGCGTGCGGCTCGGGTTCATGTCCTTTTTCGCCAAAGCATCGGTTGAGGCGTTGAAGAAGTTCCCTGTCTTGAATGCGTCAGTCGAAGGTAACGACATCCTTTATCACAATTATTACGACATAGGCATCGCTGTATCGAGCGAACGTGGACTCATGGTGCCGGTAATTCGTGATGTCGACCAGATGAGTTTTGCCGAGTTCGAAACGGCGCTGACCGACATGGCCGGTAAGGCGCAGGCGGGCACGATTAGCATGGAAGACCTTACGGGCGGCACGTTCACAATTACCAATGGCGGTATTTTCGGCTCGATGATGTCGACGCCGATTCTGAATCAGCCGCAAAGTGCAATCCTGGGAATGCATTCGATTCAGCAACGCCCGATGGTCGTCGACGGTGAGATAGTTGCCCGTCCGATGATGTATCTCGCGGTCACGTACGATCATCGCATCATCGATGGCAAGGAAGCTGTACAGTTCCTCGTATCAATCAAGGACCAACTGGAAGACCCGGGTCGCTTGCTACTGCAAGTCTGAGCAGGTCGATAAGAAACAGGACTCGACGATCAATGAGTAGAAGTTACGACGTAGTAGTAATTGGTGCCGGGCCGGCAGGCTACATCGCGGCGATTCGTGCCGCACAGCAAGGCAAGTCGGTCGCGTGTATTGATGAGTGGAAGAACAAGGACGGGAAAAACGCATTCGGCGGCACATGCCTTAACGCGGGCTGCATTCCGTCGAAAGCGCTGCTGGAATCTTCCGAGCTTTATCACCGCGCTGGAAACGAGTTCAGGAAACACGGCATCAGGACCGGCGAGGTCGAAATGGATATCGCCGCGATGCAAAAACGCCGCGCGGGCATCGTGCGTCAGTTGACTGGCGGCATCGCGGGATTGTTCAAGGCAAACAATGTTGAAGGTCTCGTTGGTCACGGCAAACTGCTCAAAGGCAAAAAAGTCGAGTTCACACCGGTAGACGGGGACGTCGAAATCATCGACGCGCAGCACGTGATACTCGCTTCCGGGTCGGCGCCAATTGAACTGCCGGTTGCGAGGTTCGACGGCGAGAGCATTATTGATTCCTGGGATACACTCGAACTCGACGCCGTTCCTGAGACTCTCGGCGTTGTTGGGGCCGGTGTTATCGGTCTCGAGCTCGGTAGCGTGTGGGCGCGCCTGGGCGCCAGGGTAACAATTCTCGAAGCCATGGACGACTTCCTGTTCATGGCAGATCGTGACGTTGCCAAGGTCGCCGCGGCCGATTTCAAGAAACAGGGCCTGGACATCAAGCTTGGAGCCATGGTCTCCAAAGCGACTGTCGGCAAGAACGGTGTCACCGTTGAGTACAAGGATAAAGGTGGTGAGCAGTCGATCGATGTCGAGAAACTTGTCGTTGCGGTTGGCCGGCGTCCCGTCACCGACAACCTGTTTGCCGATGATGCAGGAATTCAACTCGACGAGCGCGGCTTTGTCGTCGTCGATGAAGAGTGCCGTACGCGAGTAAAAGGCGTGTACGCAATCGGTGACTGCGTGCGTGGCCCGATGCTGGCACACAAAGGCTCCGAGGAAGGCGTTATGGTTGCCGATCTCATCTGCGGCGAGATCGCCGAGATGAATTACGACGTTATCCCGTTAGTGCTGTACACCAGTCCTGAAATCGCCTGGACCGGAAAGACCGAGGCCGAGGTAAAGGAAAGTGGTATTTCTTACAAGACCGGCCAGTTTCCGTTCATGGCAAGCGGCAGAGCGAAGGCGATGGAACAGACGTCCGGCTTTGTAAAGATCATCTCGGCGGAAGAAGACGACGAGATTCTCGGTGTGCACATCGTCGGCCCGATGGCTGGCGAGCTGATATCAGAAGCGGTTCTCGCGCTTGAGTTTTCAGCCAGTACGGAAGACATTCAGCGCACAATTCACGCACACCCGTCGCTCGCGGAGGCTGTGCATGAAGCGGCGCTTGCCGTTGACGGCAAGGCGCTGAACTTCCCCAATCGTTGACGCCCCAAAATAAAGGGGTCGAACCGATTTATTGAATCGGTTCGACCTTTTTTGTCATTTTTCCCAGAAATCGGCGTTCTTGATCCCGAGTTTCCGAGGATCGAACGTGTAGGCGGACACGCCTGCCTTGCGTTGCGCCTCATAATCCTTCAATGCCCGCAGTGCAGGCCGTCCCATGAAGAACAGGATGAGGATACCGATGATGTTGAGCCACGCCATCAGACCTACACCCAGATCACCCATTGCCCAGGCGAGATCCGCCTGCCGGATCGTGCCATAAAACACAGACCCCAGCGTTACGATTTTCAGTAAAAGCAGAAGCCCGGGAATGTGAATGGTGCGGCGAATGTACGCAACGTTTGTTTCGGCTATGTAGTAGTAAGCCAGTAGCGTCGTGAACGCAAAGAAGAACAATGCGACTGCAACGAAGGTCTTGCCGAAGCCACCCATGACGCTTTCCAGCGCGTACTGCGTAAACGCCGGGCTGCTGATGATCACGTCAGGTCCCAGGAGACCGCCACTGATGGATGCGTCGAGCCCCGTTACGTAGTACTGCTGTGTGATCAGGATCATGAACGCGGTCGCCGAGCAGACAAACAGCGTGTCCACATACACGGAGAATGACTGCACGAGTCCCTGTTGCGCCGGATGTTGTACCTCGGCGGCGGAGGCGGCATGCGGTCCGCTGCCTTGTCCGGCTTCGTTCGAGTAAATGCCGCGTTTGACGCCCCAGCCAATAGCGGCACCGACACCCGCCATCGGGCTGAATGCATCGCCTATGATCAGGGCGATGATCGCCGGCAAATCAGCGATGTGATAAAGGATGATGCCAACGGCCATCAGGATATAGCCGAGTGCCATTAACGGGACAATGACCTGTGTTACGTGCGCGATGCGTTTGACGCCGCCGAAAATGATAAAGCCGAGCACGGCCACAACGCCTGCGCCAGTAACGATTTTTGTCAACGGCACGCTGTCACCGAGAAATGCGATCATCGTCTCGCCACCCACCGCGAGGTTCGACGCATTGCCGATACTGTTCGATTGCACACCGGGCAGAAGAACACCGCAGGCGAAAATGGTCGCGATGGCGAAAATCCATGCATACCATTTCTGCCCCATGGCTTTTTCGATGTAGTAGGCCGGACCACCGCGATACTGCCCGTCTTCGTCTTCTTCCTTGTAGATCTGGCCAAGTGCAGATTCGATATACGCGGTGGCCGAGCCCAGGAATGCGACCATCCACATCCAGAATACGGCGCCGGGGCCACCGAAGCCGATTGCCGCGGCGACGCCGGCGATGTTGCCGGTACCGACACGTCCCGACAGCGAAACGGCAAGCGCCTGGAAAGAGGAAATGCCCCTGTCAGATTCCTTGCTCGAGAAAAGCAGGCGAATCATTTCGCGGAACATGCGAACCTGGACGAAGCGCGTAAGTATCGAATAGAACAGGCCTGCGCCGAGCGCCAGGTAGATGAGCGCGTCGCTCCAGACTATGACATTCAGGCAACCGACGAGATCGGAGACGCCGTCCATCTGTTGAAAACAGGCTTGCGGGTCCTGCCAGAAAACTCGCTTGATCCAATCGATGATTACCTGCATGCCATCCCCCTGATTTCTTCTTCTAAGTGGCTCGCAGGATGTTACCGCATATGGGGACAATACGTATGGCTTTCAAGCTGCCGCCGGCTCGCGTTTAGGGCTATAGTTACCGGATCTGCAAGCGTGGGAGAACGACGATGACATGGTGGCAATGGACGATTCTGGGGGGGATTTTGCTGGGCGCAGAACTCCTGGGGCTGGACGCACAGTTTTACCTGATCTTTATCGGACTGTCCGCGTTACTGGTCGGCCTTGCAGAACTCATGGGAATAGATATGCCATTGTGGCTACAGGTTGCCGTGTTCGCTGTTTTTTCCCTGGTTTTTCTCTACACGTTTCGTCGCACCGTCTACAACAAGATTCGCGGATCAGCAGAAGGATATCCGGAACCCCTCAACGGAGAGGTCGTGAAAATTGTTGAAGATCTCGAGGTCGGCGGTGAGGCTCGGATTCAATACCGCGGGACGGAATGGAATGTTCGCAACATGGGTCAATCCGAGATCCCTGGCGGAAGCCGGGCAAGGGTGGTCAAGGTCGACGGCCTGACACTACACGTAGAAGCTGAATAGCGAGGAAGGGAAAACATGGACACAACATTTTATGCACTACTGGTACTCGCATTTGTTGCCCTGGTCGTCATCTTCAAGATTGCGGTTGTGGTTCCTCAGCAGAACGCATACGTGGTCGAACGATTGGGCAAGTTCAGCAAGACACTCAACGCCGGATTCCATCTGCTTTGGCCGTTTCTCGACAAGGTTGCCTACAAGCACACATTGAAAGAACAAGCGGCTGACATTGCCGAGCAAATCTGCATCACAAGGGATAATGTGCAGGTTGGCGTTGACGGCGTTCTGTACCTGCAGGTGCTTGACCCGAAGCGTGCTTCCTATGGAATCGGCAACTATATGTTCGCCATCTCGCAGCTGGCCCAGACTACGTTGCGATCCGAGATTGGCAAGATCGATCTTGATCGCACGTTCGAGGAGCGCGGCACGATTAACCAGAATGTTGTGTCGGAACTCGACAAGGCGTCTGATCCGTGGGGAGTGAAAGTGCTTCGCTACGAGATCAAGAATATCAACCCGCCGCACGACGTACTTAGCGCGATGGAAAAGCAGATGCGTGCGGAACGTGAAAAGCGTGCTGTGATTCTGACATCTGAAGGTGTACGTGATGCAAAAATCAACGAAGCCGAAGGTGAGAAACAGCGAGTCGTCAAAGAGTCTGAGGCCGCCAAGGTCAAGCAGATCAATGAGGCCCAGGGTGAAGCCGAAGCCATTCTGGCGGTAGCCACGGCCACGGCCGAGGGCTTACGCCTGGTTGCCAGTGCGGTGATCGATAAGGGCGGTAACGAGGCCATGCAACTACGCATCGCCGAACAGTACATTGACGAATTTGGCAGCCTCGCGAAAGCCGGTAACACATTTGTCGTGCCAGCCAACCTGGCCGACCTGACGTCGATGATGGCGCTCGCCACCGACATTGCGAAACGCAAGCCGGCCGAATAGCCCGGCCAGAAAGGAAGATGGCTCGTCGGTCAGGACTTGCGCCTGACCGACACGACGTTCGGCAGCTGCTCCAGCTTCGAGATCACGGTGCTCAACGTTGGCAAGTCCCTGATTTCAATACTGATGGCCATCACGACCTGCATGGATTCCTTGTTCGTATGGCTTTTGAGATCAATGACGTTGGCATCCTCGTCGGCAAGTACAGAAGTGATATCGCGGATGAGCCCTGAACGATCGTAAGCGTGCACGCTGAGATCGACCGGATAGCTGCCTGCTTCTGACTTGCCCCAGCTGATCTCTACGATCCGTTCCGGGCTGCGCTGATTGAGCCCGAGAAAATTGCCGCAGTCCTGGCGGTGAATGCTGACTCCGCGTCCCTGCGTAATGTAGCCGACGATGGGTTCGGGCGGCACAGGCCGGCAACAACGGGCGAAGTTGCACATCAGGTCGCCCACACCGCTGACGGCGACTGTGTCAGGCCGGTTGTCTGTCCGCCGCGGCCGTCTCGTACGTATTGTCTCCGGTAGTTCGTTACCCCGTATGTGCTGCAGCGCCGTCGCAATCGCCGCAGACGTCAGGTCGCCGGCACCCAGGGCAACGCATAGTGCATCCGTGTCCTTGTGTTTCAATTGCCTGGCAATGGTATCGGTTGCGATGTCCTTGACACTAAGCCTGGTCAGCTCCCGGTCGAGGATTTCGCGGCCCTGGCGGATGTGCTGGTCACGGTCCTGGTGCCGAAACCAGCTACGGACCTTTGCCCGGGCTCCCGCACCTGCCAGATAGCCGAGCTTGGGGCTCAGCCAGTCGCGACTCGGTCTGGGCTGGCTGCCGGTAATGATCTCGATGTGGTCGCCATTCTGTACATGGTAGGTGAGCGGCACGATACGGCCGTTGACTTTTGCGCCGCGGCAGCGATGACCCACCTGAGTGTGCACGTGGTAGGCAAAATCGAGTGGTGTGGCGTTGGCGGGGAGTTCGACGACGTCGCCTTTTGGACTGACGGCGTATACATGGTCTTCGAAAAAGTCGTCACGAATCTGGTCGAGCAGGTCTTCATCGCGATCGGTCGGTTCCAGCAACTGTCGCAGGAAGCGGATTTTCTGGTCAAAAGCGGCCGGCGCTCCGCCGCCTTCCTTGTACCGCCAGTGAGCAGCGACGCCAAGCTCGGCGTGACGGTGCATGTCGTGGGTGCGAATCTGTATTTCGACGGTCTTGCCCTCAGGGCCGACGACAGCCGTATGCAACGACTGGTAGTCGTTCTCCTTGGGATTAGCGATGTAGTCATCGAATTCGCCGGGGATGTAGGACCAGAGGTTGTGCACAATCCCGAGCGCTGCGTAGCAGTCGCCGACCGTGTCGACCAAGAGGCGGACAGCGCGAATATCGTACAGCGCCTCGATACCACGATTCTTGCGCTTCATTTTCCGATAAATGCTGTAGATGTGCTTGGGGCGCCCCGATATTTCAGCTTTGATACCCTCGGCAGCGAGCTCCTTGTAAAGTTTTTTCTTGAATTTCTCTATGAATCCGACACGCTCGGTGCGCTTTTCCTTCAGGGCGTGCGCGATTTCGGCATAGGTTTCGGGCTCCGCGTACCGGAAAGCGAGGTCTTCGAGTTCCCATTTGAGTTGCCAGACACCCAGACGATTGGCGAGCGGGGCATAGATTTCCCGGGTTTCCAGGGCCAGGGCTTCCTTCAGTTCGTCCGGAGCATGTTTGGCTTCGCGCAGGCGGTACAGCTGATCAGCGATGCGTACGAGTACCAGGCGGACGTCGGAGACGACCGCCAGCAGCATCTTGCGCAGGGCTTCGGATTGTTGCACGGCCAGGGCCTCACCGGGCTGCCAGTTCCTTGGCAGGGAGAACTCATCCAGTTGTTTCAATCCAATAATGAATCGAGAAATACCGTTTAATTGGTTGTTTTGTAACGAGTTAATGTTTAAAAACTCATCGCGAAACAGGGGGTAGGCGTGAACTGCGGCGATGATCGGGTTCGGCAAAACCAGCGGCTCGAGAATCTGCGCGATGTTGCATCCCTCGGCAATGCACTGGGCAAGCCCGTCCTGACGTGGCAGGTCGTCGAGATACGCTCGGACGGCCTCGACGATACTTTCGTCGTTCATGATTGCAGCATCGGAAGCTGGCATAGGGAAAGATTCTTCTTAAGTGCCGTTCGCGGAAATACCCGTTATCATACGCGCAGTTTCGGCGGACTATCCGCGCCGAGATTCACACTTGGGCATTCTACAAGCAGGAAACCATGGCAGGACACAGTAAGTGGGCGAATATTCAGCACCGCAAGGGCGCCCAGGACAAGAAACGCGGCAAGCTTTTTACCAAGCTTATTCGCGAGATCACAATTGCCGCCAAGATGGGCGGCAGCGATCTGGATGCCAACCCGCGGCTGCGCCTGGCGGTCGACAAAGCCAAAGCGCAATCGATGCCCAAGGACAATATCGAGCGGGCCATCAAGCGTGGCGCGGGCGAGACAGAGGGCGTGGATTATCTCGAAATTCGCTATGAGGGCTACGGTCCGGGCGGTACGGCCGTCATGGTTGATTGCCTGACTGACAATCGCAACCGGACGGTCGCCGAGGTTCGGCATGCTTTCAGCAAGTACGGCGGTAACCTGGGTGCCGATGGCTCTGTGAACTACCTTTTCGACAAGGTCGGGCAGGTGATGATCCCGAGTGGTTGCGATGAGGACGCCGTGATGGAGGTGGCAATCGAGTCCGGTGCGGAGGATGTAATCGTCGACGACGACGGTTCCATCGAGGTGCTGACGGCGCCCGATGAATTCGAGCAGGTTCGCGACGGCATTGTTGAAGCGGGCATCGAGACGGAGTCCGCACAGGTCACCATGCGCGCCTCCACGAACGCCGAACTGGGCGTCAAGGAAGCGGCTTCGATGATCAAGATGCTTGATGTTCTCGAGGACCTGGACGATGTCCAGGAGGTTTACTCGAACGCTGATATCAGCGAAGACGTGCTGGAAAAGCTCTGAGGCAACTATTGACTGACAAGCGACGCATACTCGGCATCGATCCAGGCTCGCGCCTGACCGGGTTCGGCATTCTCGATTTTCTGGGCGACTCGCCTACCTATGTCACGAGCGGCACCGTCAAGAGTATCGACGGCGGGTTCGCGGATCGTCTGCGCCAGATTTTCGAGTCCATTGGCGACATCGTCGAGGAATTCCGCCCCGATATCGTGGCGATTGAGAGTGTTTTCATGCACAAGAACGCCGGTAGCGCGCTCAAGCTCGGCCACGCACGATCAGCGGCGCTGTGCGCGACTTTCGGGCATGACTTGGAGGTATTCGAGTACGCACCCCGTGAGATCAAACAGGCAGTTGTCGGCACGGGCTCTGCAACGAAGGAACAGGTACAACACATGGTCGTATCCATCCTGCAACTCGATGGGACGCCGGCCCCGGATGCCGCGGACGCGCTCGCGGCGGCTTTGTGCCATGGCAACCAGCACCGTGTGCACACGCGCCTGGGTACCGGCAACCGGATCGCGGGTTTACGATGATCGGGTCACTTCGCGGACGCCTGATGTTCAAACAGGCATCTCACATTGTCCTTGAGTGCAATGGTGTCGGCTATGAAGTCGAAACGCCGATGTCGACGTTTCTTGACTTGCCTGCGGTTGGGTCCGAGCTGTTTCTGCATACTCACATGCTCGTGCGAGAGGACGCCCAGATCCTCTATGGATTCGCGAGTGACGAGGAACGCATGCTGTTTCGAACGTTGCTCAAGGTCAACCGGGTAGGCGCCAAGATGGCGCTGGGCGTCCTGTCGTCGATGTCGGCGAGCGATTTCCGGCGCTGCGTTGAATACGAGGATGCGGCGACGCTGTCCAAAGTCCCGGGAATTGGCAAGAAGACTGCCGAGCGGCTCATCATGGAAATGCGTGACAAGGTGGACAAGGTCGGGACGCCGTCGTTGCCAGGCGGCAAGGTTGCCGTGGACGCCAGCGCGCGCTCTGAGGCGTTCGATGCGCTGGTATCGCTCGGCTACAAGGCGAACGAAGTGAACAAGCTCCTTGGCACCTTGGATATTGACGAACAGTCAGCCGAAGACATCATCCGGCACGCACTTAAACAGGCGGCGAAATAATGGCAGGCGTAGAACACGATCGGCTGACAAGTGCAGAGCCGGCGTCAGAAGACAAAGCGTTTGATCGTGCGATTCGCCCCAAGAGGTTGGCGGACTATCACGGTCAACCGAGCGTCAGTCAGCAGATGGGCGTATTTATCGAGGCCGCACGGCGGCGCCAGGAAGCGCTCGACCATCTCCTGATATTCGGCCCGCCGGGTCTCGGCAAAACCACGCTGGCCCACATTGTCGCCAATGAAATGGGCGTCAACCTGCGGCAGACCTCCGGCCCGGTACTGGAGCGCCCCGGCGATCTCGCCGCCAT
>JBFFOS010000087.1:0-11824 GCA_041574375.1 Woeseiaceae bacterium | reverse complement strand
TTGATAAACGCCAGGTCAGCGACGGGCTTGCCAAATGCCACGCGCATCTGGTCAACAATGAAATTACCCCAGCTGTTTTCGCTGCTCCTGACCTGCTCTTCGCGGACATCCATCGGCAATGCGGCCATCCCTATGCGCGCCTCGAGGAATGGAAACTTCTCGAGCAGTCGGTCATGCCATTTGTTCGCCAATACCTCGTACTCCGGATCGAACGGCACTGACTCATCCAGTTGAATTCGTTTTTCACTGACCGTGAAGCCACCTGCTGCGTCAAAGTCCACATCAATCTGCCAGATGATGCGTGCATTCGACGCGCCTTTCATGACGATGGCGGAGCCCGGTACTTTGTAGACTTGTGGCTCGTGTTCATGCCCGCCAACGATAAACGACAGCTTCGGGTATTTCGCCTGCAGTTGCGCGATGTCGACGTCCTGCCACATATGCACATGCGTCACGCCGATAATCAGATCTACACCGCGCTGCTCCAGAGCAAGGATCGCCTTTTCGGCGACACCCTTGTAGTCGCGATCGATTTCGAGATACTCACGCACGTTGCCACCATCCTCGCCATGCAGTGTCAGCGCGAATACGCCGACCATCTTGTCACCGTGGGTGAACGTGAACCCCGATTTCAATGCGGCATCGGCGGCCTCGTCACCGGTCTTGAAAACGTAGTTGTCGCCCAGCCAGTCAAACCCTGACGCCTTAACTGCGGCCACGAGCTGCTCCGGCCCACGGCGATCGAATTCATGATTGCCCGACGTCACGTGCAGCGGCGCGACTGCGTTCACGAAATTCATGGCATCGACCATCTGCAGACCATCCCACAGCTGGCTTTCGAGCGACGGATACAGGAAATCGCCGCCGTGCAGGATGTGCACGTCCCGACCCTGTGCCTGCGCCTCGCGTACCAGGGTCACGACGCGACTGAGGCCGCCGGCCGTGCCGTCCTCGACGGCACCGACACGGTAGATATCGTTGAGATGAAAGAACGTCAGTCCCGAAGACTTTTCAACCGGATTGGTCGTGCAGGCAACCAGGATAAACGCCGCGAAAACAACTAATGGCAGAATGATTTTTTTCATGCGGGCATGCTAACCTGATTTCATGAATACGACACGTACACTCGCGGCTGTAGCCGCAATGACACTGCTCGCGGCCTGTGCCACCGAGGTTCCGACCTACTCGCCGGAAAAAGATCTTGCCCACCTCTGGGTCAAGAACTCCGCCGACTACAAAGCGCTGACGCGACAGGTCTATGGCGTCGCAACACGCGACCTCGAACGCTTCCTCGCAGACCCGTCCTGGTCGGCAATGCCCGGGCAAACGGGCGCTGAGGCGTTACCGCCAGCCGTGATTCTCGATGTCGACGAGACGGTCATCAATAACGTCGAATTCCAGGTGGTATTCGAACGCCCTTTCACCGACCGGCAGCTCGAAATGTGGGACCGCGAGCATGAGGCCAAACCGGTTCCAGGGGTGGTTGAATTCGTCTTGGCAGCTCACGAAGCTGGCGTCACCACGTTCTTCATGACCAACCGGCCCTGTGAGCAATACCCGGACGAGGAAGACGTTTGTCCACAAAAGCAGACCGTGATCGACGGCATTCGGGAACTGGGCATAGCCGTTGAGCCCGAGTTTGTCTCCCTCGCGCTCGAGCGACCCGAGTGGAAAGGTGAAAAACTGATTCGGCGCCAGCTGATTGCCGAGGACTACCGCATCATCATGCTGATTGGCGATGATTTTTCCGATTTCGTGCCCTGTGCACGCAAGTCCGTGTACACGCCGTGCACGCAGGGCGCGACCCGCGCCAGCCGGGCCGCCGATGTCCGGAAATACGCGAACTACTGGGGCAACGGGTGGTATATCCTGCCTGGCCCGATGCACGGATCGTGGACGTCCGTGCGCTAAAAACGGCGTATTGCCTGTTATCATGGGCCGTAGAAAAAGGCGATAAGAAACAAGACCGATCCAATCAGTAATTCCGGAAGGAGGACTCATGTCCAAGGTTAAGTGTGGCCTGATCCAGATGGCGCTAAAGGGCGATGGCAACATGCGACCCGAAGAGATTCGGGATCGCATGATCGAAGCTCATATTCCTTACATCGAGGACGCGGGCAAACAGGGTGTGCAGGTGCTCTGTTTCCAGGAAGTCTTTACGCAGCCCTATTTCTGCCCTAGCCAGGATCGCAAGTGGTACGCGGCAGCTGAGAAGATCCCCGACGGGCCGACCGTGCAGCTCATGCGCGAGTATGCGAAGAACTACAACATGGTCATTGTTGTACCCATATACGAGGAACAGATGACGGGGGTGTACTACAACACAGCCGCCGTCATCGACGCCGACGGCAAGTACCTCGGCAAATATCGCAAGACGCACATTCCGCAGGTCGACCCCGGCTTCTACGAGAAGTTTTTCTTCAAGCCCGGTGATCTCGGCTATCCCGTCTTCGAGACCGCCTACCTGAAGCTTGGTGTCTACATTTGCTACGACCGCCACTTCCCGGAAGGCTGGCGCGCGCTGGCGCTCAATGGCGCGGAGTACATTGTTAATCCCTCCGCAACCGTCGCGGGCCTCAGCAAGTACCTCTGGGAACTCGAGCAACCCGCATCCGCTGCCGCCAACGGCGTCTTCATCGGGGCAATCAACCGCATCGGTACCGAGGAGCCCTGGGCGTCAACGATGAACATGGGTGAGTTTTATGGCTCGAGCTATATCGTGAACCCACGCGGCGCGATCGAGGCACAGGCAAGCTACGGCGATGACGAGTTACTCGTCCACGAGATCGATCTCGACATGGTGCGCGAGGTTCGCGACACATGGCAATTCTTCCGAGACCGTCGTCCGGAGACGTATGGTCCGCTTACCGATGGCTAATCTCGAGACCGTCAGCACTTTACGAACCGTCGGCGAACACGTTGAGCTGGACCTCGGCACGGACCTGATCAACAGCCCGCGCTATAACGACGATATCGCGCCAACCAGGGCATCACAGCGCACCTGGTCCCGCTGGAACGTCGCGTCACTCTGGGTCGGCATGGCCATTTGCGTACCGACCTACACGCTCGGCGGCGTGCTCACAGCGTACTTCGGCTTATCCGTTGCCGAGGCATTGTGGACAATCCTGATCGCCAACATCATCGTGCTGATACCGCTGACGCTCAATGCCTACCCGGGCACGCGCTATGGCATTCCCTGCCCCGTCGTGCTGCGCGCATCCTTCGGCATCATCGGTTCAAACGTTCCGTCATTGATACGCGCACTCGTTGCCTGCGGCTGGTTCGGCGTGCAAACGCTGTTTGGCGGCATTGCCATTCACCTGTTGCTGTCGGCCCTGTTTGATGGCTGGGCGGCGCTCGGCGGCACGGGCGAAGTACTCGGCTTTTTCATCTTCTGGGTGGCCAACCTGGCCGTCGTGATTCGCGGCTCGGAATCCATCAAATTCCTCGAAGCGCTTGCCGCGCCATTGCTGCTGATCGTCGCAATCGGCCTGCTTGTCTGGGCCGTACCGAAGATTTCGCTGGGCGAGGTTCTCGCGACGCCCGCGACGCGGCCGGAAGGCGAGCCGGTGACTAAATATTTCCTGTCCGGTCTGACCGCGATGGTCGGTTTCTGGGCCACGCTCTCACTCAACATTCCAGACTTCAGCCGTTACGCACGCACACAGCGCAGCCAGGTGCTGGGCCAGATTATCGGCCTGCCGCTCACCATGCTCCTGTTCGCCGGCCTCGGCGTCGTGCTTACGGCCGCGTCGGTCGAACTTACGGGCGAGACAATTTCCGATCCGATTAACCTGATTGGACGCATCGACAGCGATATCGGCGTCGTTATCGCCATGATCATGATCATTCTCGCGACGATCTCGACGAACACGGCCGCCAATATCGTGTCCCCGACCAACGTATTTCAAAACATCGCACCGAAGATCATCAACGAGGATCGGGGCGTGATCATTACGGGCATTATCGGCGTCGCGCTCATGAGCTGGGAGCTCCTGAAGAAACTGGGTTGGCTGGAGACCGATGTTAGTGTCGAAAGCCTCTACTCAAACTGGCTGCTCGGCTATTCGAGCCTGCTCGGTCCGATCGCAGGCATCATGATCGTCGACTATTTCCTGATCAAGAAGCAGGAGTACAATCTACTGGCGCTCTACCAGGACAATGCCGGCTACCCGGCCTGGAACAAATCGGGATTCATCGCGTTTCTTATCCCGGTGGCGCTGACGCTAATCGCCGTCACGACCAACTCAATGGCCTGGTTCTATGACTACGGCTGGTTCACCGGCTCTATCCTGGGCGGCCTTATTTATTACTTCGTAGCGAGAAACGAACGCGGAGCCTCATCATGACAGTTCTAATAAAAGGCGGCACGGTTGTTAACGCCGACCGCACATTCAATGCCGACGTACTTTGCAGCGATGGAAAAATCGTAAGTATCGGAGAAAACACGGAAGCACCGTCCGGCGCTACCGTCGTTGATGCCGGTGGCCAGTTCGTCATGCCCGGCGGTATCGATCCGCATACGCATATGCAATTGCCGTTCATGGGAACCGTCACCACCGAGGACTTCTACACGGGCACTGCCGCCGGCCTCGCGGGCGGCACGACGATGATCATCGACTTCGCCATCCCGAACCCGCAACAAAACCTGCTTGAGACGTATCAGCAATGGCGCGAGTGGGCGGAGAAGTCCGTTGCCGATTATTCCTTCCATGTTGCGATTACATGGTGGGACGACAGCGTTTATGAAGACATGGGCACGCTGGTGCGCGATCACGGAGTGAACAGCTTCAAGCATTTCATGGCCTACAAGGGCGCCATCATGGCGGATGATGAGATTCTCGTGAACAGTTTCTCGCGCGCGCTTGAACTCGGTGCGGTACCAACCGTGCATGCCGAGAACGGCGAACTCGTGTTCAGGCTGCAAAAAGAGCTGTTCGAAAAAGGTATTACCGGGCCCGAAGCTCATCCTTTATCTCGCCCGCCTGAGTGCGAGGGTGAAGCCGCCAACCGCGCCATCCGGATTGCCGAGGTGCTGAAGGTGCCGGTGTATATCGTGCACAATTCCTGTATTCAGTCGCTCGAAGCGATCACTCGCGCCCGCAACGAGGGCCAACGGGTTTTCGGCGAGGTACTCGCGGGTCACCTTCTCGTCGATGACTCGGTGTACCGCCACCCCGATTTCGATACCGCCGCCGCACATGTGATGAGCCCGCCGTTCCGCAGCAAGGAACACCAGGCAGCCCTCTGGCATGGCCTGCAGTCGGGCAACCTGCAAACGACCGCAACCGACCACTGCTGCTTCTGCGCCGACCAGAAAGCGATGGGCAAGGACGATTTTCGGTCAATCCCGAACGGTACGGCCGGTATAGAGAACCGCATGGAGGTGCTGTGGCACCACGGCGTCGGCACGGGCAGATTGACCATGAATGAATTCGTCGCGGTTACCTCGACGAATGCAGCCCAGATCTTCAACGTCTATCCGCAAAAGGGCAGCATTGCGGTTGGCGCCGATGCCGACATCGTCGTCTGGGACCCCGAAGCGACCAAGACGATCTCGGCAAAGACGCACCACCAGAAGGTCGACTACAACATCTTCGAGGGTATGGAAGTCAAAGGATGCGCGTCGCACACGATCAGCCAGGGCAAGGTCGTATGGGCTGACGGCCAACTCGACGTCGAGCGCGGCGCCGGTCGCTACGTCGATCGGCCACCATTCGCGCCATTCTATGACGCGCTCAGAATCCAGGCACAGCGTGCCGAACCAACAGCCGTAGAAAGGTAAGTATTGTGACTACCACACAACCCGACGTACGCGACCATCGTCTGAGCAGGGACGAGATCGAGGCCAATTTTGCGGACCTTCATGCGCCATTATCGCGCTCGGAGGCCCTGATCGAGGCGGACCGGTGTTACTTCTGTTTCGATGCGCCCTGTACGCAAGCGTGCCCGACGGATATCGATATCCCGGGCTTCATTCAGAAGATACGCAGTGACAACATTCGCGGCTCGGCGCAGACGATCCTGCGCGAGAACATCATGGGCGGCATGTGCGCGCGCGTCTGTCCCACCGAAGTGCTGTGCGAAGAGGCCTGCGTGCGCAACACGCACGAGGAAAAGCCGGTGGAAATCGGCCTGCTGCAGCGGTTCGCGACGGATCCCATATTAGACAATGGCACACAGCTGTTCGCACGCGCCGCAAGCAGCGGCAAGCGGGTCGCCGTTGTCGGCGGGGGTCCAGCTGGCTTGTCCTGTGCACATCGACTCGCGGTTCTCGGCCACGAAGTGGTTGTATTTAATCGTGACGACAAGCTCGGTGGCCTCAACGAATACGGCATTGCCGCATACAAGACCGTTAACGATTTCGCCCAGACGGAAGTGGACTACATCCTGTCGGTCGGTGGTATCGAAGTGCGCACCCATTGCGCGCTTGGCGAGGACGTCAGCCTGGACGACTTGCGCAGTGAATACGACGCGGTATTTCTCGGCATCGGCCTGGCAAAGGCCAACGATCTCGGCATCGAGGGCGAGGATAAGGACGGCGTCGTGAACGCCATCGAATACATCGCAAAACTGCGTCAGACAGAAGACAAGACCACGCTGCCGATCGGCAAAACGGTCGTCGTAATCGGCGGGGGAATGACGGCCATCGATATGGCGGTGCAGAGCCGCCTCCTGGGTGCAGAGCAGGTACACATGGTATACCGGCGCGGCCCGGATAAAATGACTGCCAGTGCGTTCGAGCAGGCGCTGGCGCAAACGAGTGGCGTGACAATTCATCACCGGGCGCCGCCGAACCGTATCCTTGGTGACGAGTTTGTGACCGGTGTCGAATTCAAGACCGACACCGGCGAATTCGTGCTGTATGCCGACATGGTATTCAAGGCCGTCGGTCAACATACAGATGGTATCGAAGGGCTCTCGCTCGAGAATGGCCGCATCGTTGTGGATGATGGCCACATGACTTCACTCGAAGGCATCTGGGCCGGCGGCGACTGCGTCGTTGGGGGCGACGACCTCACCGTCTCAGCCGTACAGCACGGCAAGCTGGCCGCCATCGATATTGACCGCCGCCTGAGGGAGGGCTGAGCATGGCTGACCTCACATCCACGTTCCTGGGCATTACATCACCCAACCCATTCTGGCTCGCATCGGCGCCGCCGACCGACAAGGCCTACAACGTCAATCGTGCCTTCGAAGCCGGCTGGGGCGGCGCTGTCTGGAAGACGCTCGGAGAAGAAGGCCCGCCGATCGTCAATGTCAGTGGACCTCGCTACAGCGCTATCCACAGTAACGACCGCCGCGTCATCGGCTTCAACAACATCGAGCTGATTACGGACCGCCCATTGCAAACGAATCTCGATGAGATCCGGCAAATCAAACGCGACTGGCCGGACCGGGCTGTCGTCGTGTCGGTCATGCTGCCCATGAACGAGGCAAGCTGGGCGAAGCATCTGCCGATGATCGAAGACACCGGCGCCGACGCGTTCGAGCTGAATTTCGGCTGCCCCCACGGCATGTCCGAGCGTGGCATGGGTGCCGCGGTAGGCCAGGTGCCCGAGTACATCCAGATGGCGACCGAATGGGCCAAGGGTGCCGCTTCGATTCCGGTCATCGTGAAGCTGACGCCCAACGTCGCCAGCATTCTGCCGCCGGCCAAGGCCGCGATGGATGGCGGCGCCGATGCTGTGTCGCTGATCAACACGATTAATTCGATCATGCGCGTCAACTACGACACGCTAACGATGTACCCGACGACCGATGGCATGGGCACGCACGGTGGTTACTGCGGCGAGGCCGTCAAACCGATTGCACTCAACATGGTTGCCGAGATTGCCCGCACGCGGGAGACGAGCTCAATGCCCATTTCCGGCATTGGCGGCGTGACCGACTGGCGTGATGCCGTCGATTTCCTTGCGCTGGGGGCAAGCAACGTCCAGATCTGTACCGCGGCGATGGTGTATGGATTCAAGATCATCGATGATCTTGTCGATGGCCTGAGCACGTTCCTCGACGACAAGGGGCTCGAACTCAAGGACCTGGTTGGCCGTGCCGTGCCGAGCGTGACCGACTGGCAACATCTGAATCTGAATTACGTCGAAAAAGCCGTCATCGACCAGGACCTGTGCATCAAGTGCGGTCGTTGCCATATCGTGTGTGAAGAAACAGCACACCAGGCAATCACCCATACGGTCGATGGCGAGCGCCATTTCGAAGTCATCGATGATCAGTGTGTGGGCTGCAACCTGTGTGTCAGCATCTGTCCGGTGGACAGCTGTATTACGATGAAACAGACAAGCGACGACGCTGCCGCAAAACTTAGCTGGACGGCGCACCCCAATAACCCGATGCGCAACACGGACTAGCAATGACAATAGCAAATGAAGACCTGATCAACGCGGCGCAGGAAGCCCGCTCCAACGCCCATAGCGTGTACTCGAACTACCGGGTCGGCGCAGCTATCGTCGATGATCGCGGTCATTTGCATGTCGGCTGCAACGTCGAAAATGCGGCGTACCCACTAGGCAGCTGCGCCGAAGCCGGTGCCATCGCTGCGATGGTCCAACAAGGCGGCAAACGCATCGTCAAGATCGCCGTCGTGGGTGGCTTTAGCGCTATCGGTCCGTGCACGCCCTGCGGCGGCTGTCGTCAGCGTATCCATGAATTCGCCGACGAGAACACCATCATCCTCGCAATCGACGACAGCAATGAATGGCAGGAATTCTCGATCAGCGAACTGCTGCCGGCGTCGTTCCACCTCGACTGATCGACTAACGGGTTGCCGCGTAATGCAGAAGCGCGGCGACGCTGATTGCGTCGGTAATCTCACCCTCCATCGCCATCCGAATGGCCTCGTCGACCGGAAGCTTCCTGACCGTAAGATCCTCGGTTTCCTCGAAACTCGTTTCACCTTCGGTCAGTCCGATGGCCTGGAAAACCACGCCGATTTCGTTCGTAATCGAGTTGCTGGTATGCAGTCGAAGTAGCTCCGTCCAGTTGCAGGCCGTTAAGCCGGTTTCCTCCCGGAGTTCCCGCTTCGCCGCAGCCAGCGGGTCCTCCTCGGCGGGCGCACCGCCCATCGGCAACTCCCAGGAGTATTCGCCGAGCGTATATCTGCTCTGGCCTACGAGCCACGTATTTCCGTCATCATCCAGCGGTAAGATTGCTACAGCCGTGTTCTTGAATACGATGTGCCCATAGTGATTCGTGCCGCCTCCCGGATTGATCACCTCGTCTTCGCGAACCTGCATCCAGTCATTGTCGTATACAAGTTTCGATTTGAGTTTTGTCCAGGCCATAACTCTCCGGCGATTCGTGTTCGCTACTCCTGGATCCCGCGCCCGGGCGTCCACGGCACCCTGGCCGTATCCATCGCTTCCTTCAGCCCTGCGTATTCCGCATCGACCAGTGTCTTCAGTTCCGCGACGGTTTCGTCGTACAGCGCACGGGCACTGCGCAACGAGTCCTGTTGCGTCGCTGTCGGCCCGTAGGCACCGCTGGAAGGACGGAATCGTGCATGCGACAGGCGCGCCTGTACGGTCATGATGGCCGGGTCGTTGTAGAAATCTCGCGCCTCGTTGCCCGTCAGCTTGTCGCGCGCCGCTTTGATGCGTTGCTGAATCGAATTCGCAAGCTCGTAAAGTGACCCATCGGTCATCGAGCGATCCAGCGTATCTTTGACGGCGTCCAGTTCTGCGACAACCGCGTCGATGGCCTTGACGCTGCCGTTCGTGGCACGAATTAGTTCATCGACCTGGCTCTCGAAGATCACACGTTGCTGCTGGGTGCTACCCGGAAGAACCGGATCCGGCCGTATCGATACTACGTTGAACGATTGCGATTGACCCAGGTCGCTCATCACGCCGTCAATGCGTTTGTGCATCTCTACCGAGTAGCGACCCGGGACGACGAGTACGCCGACGCCAGGCCGGCGTTCCTCACCTTCCGCTTCCGGAGACCAGGGTTCAATCGACGGATAGCGAAGATCCCATGCCATACGATTGAAGCCGGCCGTTGCCGGGGCTTCGACCTGGTTGACGATATTGCCGTCAGGGCCTTTCACCGTGAAGACGATCGCCGGCGCATCCTCGCGTGATTCCGCGATGACGGTATCCCAGCCGATCGCCACAACATTCTGGTTGGCTTTTTCCTTTTCTTTCTCGACCTTACGGCGTGCATCCTTGCTGCTCTGAATCTCCTCCGCCAGGTAATACGTAAACGTCGCACCAAACGCAGGATTCGGCGCGTTATAGAAGCTATCGCCCTGGCTGGCCTTGCAGGTCGGCGTTCCGCAGCCCAGTCGACTCCGCTCCACGTACCAGAGCGCGTCACGTACCGGGAACAGGACGCTGCCGTTCACGAGTACCTCCTCGTTAACGTCGCGCAGAGGCGTGTAGTCATCGAGGATGTAGAAACTGCGGCCAAAGGTCGCACCGACGAGATCATTCTCGCGCGTCTGGATGACGAGATCGCGGAATGACATATTGGGTGTCCCTCCACTCAGCTTGGTCCAGCTGCCACCGCCATTCACGGTAAAGAACACACCAAATTCCGAAGCAACAAACATCAATCCCGGCTTGACGTGATCCTGAACAACACGCCACAGGACATGACGCTCCGGCAGATTGCCCGAAATGCTCTTCCAGCTGCGTCCGCGGTTTTCACTCTTCAGGATGTACGGTGCAAAGTCGCCGCTCTTGTGATCGTCGACAACCACGTAGACCGTGTCTGCGTCATGCAAATCCGCCTTGATGTCATTGACGAAGAACCGATCCGGCACACCCGGGAGCTTGCTGACGGTACGCCAGTTGGCGCCATCGTCTTCGCTGATCTGTATCAAACCGTCATCGGTACCAACATAGACGAGGCCCTCTGCCAGCGGTGACTCCGACAGCGAGGTAATGGTGTTGAATTGCGACATTGCCCACAGGTCCCTGGGCGCATCGTAGCTCCAGGTACGTTCCATGATCGGTTGACGAATACGGGTCTCGTTGCGCGTCAGGTCGCCGCTGATCGGCGTCCAGCTGTCGCCATAGTTGTCACTCTTCCAAACCCGTTGCGTGCCGAAATACAATGTCTTCGAGTCGTGCGGGCTGATAAGGATGGGGGAATCCCAGTTGTAGCGATCCGGCGCCTCACCCTCGCGCGCCTGCGGCTTGATATAAACACTTTCACCCGTGCGACGATCGAATCGTGTCAGGTTACCCTGCTGCCACTGCGCATAGACGATATCCGGGTTGTTCGGATCGACGGCAGACTGATGCCCGTCGCCAAAGAGGGCTACGAACCAGTCACTGGTGAGAATCCCTTCACGGTTCACTGTCCGTGAGGGGCCACCCTGGCTGTTGTTGTCCTGGGTACCGCCGTAAACATTGTAGAAAGGCTCGTCGTAGTCCACGGCCACCTTGTAGTACTGCGTAATGGGCAGGTTATTGATGAAGCGCCATGTTTCGCCGAGATCAAAGCTCTCGTAGACGCCGCCATCAGTACCGATGAGAAGGTAATTCTCATCGTCCTCTCGGAATGCCAGTGCGTGGTGATCACCATGCTTGGTGTCATGCGGCAGGGGGATAAAGTTGTCCCCACCATCCTTCGTCATGCGCATCAGCGCATCCATCTGGTAGACATGGCCCTCGAAATGCGGGCTCGCGAAAATTTCCTGGTAGTAATGAGGACCCGTGGCACTGGAGAGGTAGTCGTTTTTCTTCTCCCAGTTCTCACCGCCGTCGTCCGAACGCCAGAAGCCACCCGTGCGGTTGTCGAGCTCGATCGTCGCGTAAACGGTATCGGGGTTCTGCGGGCTGATGGCCAGACCCGTTTTACC
>JBFFOS010000086.1:0-11905 GCA_041574375.1 Woeseiaceae bacterium | reverse complement strand
GTTCGGCGACCTGTCCCTCCCCGTCGTCAATCGTGACCTGTTGACAGCGCAAGATTCCACATGAACAACTTGGTGGGTTTCCACAAATGGTGGCTTCTATGTGCCGAGCGTAGATGCCCCACCCATAGGCGGCGCAGGCCGAGTACCACCCCAGAGGCGGAAGTAGACTCGCCAAAACGTCGGCCTTTGTTCACTGTGGTCTACCAAGGCGGGCAGCTCCGTCCAAGGTGCCTGCGGGTGGCGGTGGTGGGCCAGGTGATAATGGTAGTTCAGCGCAAGGGCACGCGTGATCGGCAGTACTTTGAGGTCCCAGGCGCCATTCACCACATCCCGCCGGGACCAGGCATGGTCTACGTATTGCAGCGCAGACCAGTGCAGGGCGAAGGCCCAGTAACACAGCAGCCAGCCCTGCCAGCTAAGATCGAGCGCCCACCAGATCGCCACCTGGTACACAAGCGCCAGGAAGCATTCAAGCCAGATTTTCAGTATGGAATGCTGCGCAATTTCACGAATGTACGGCTCGAATCCCAAGTGGCGTGCAGGCCCCTCGATGAATGCGCGTGATGTATACAACCACGGTGTTACGAGATAGATGAGATTGCTCAGTGGAATACAGAACCAGTAGAACCCCATGAGGTTGCCGGAGTACAACTGAAAGTTGCGCAGGAACTTCGACTGGTTCGGCAGGTAGTAGTCGTAAAGTTCTTCGTCCGTTCGATTGCGCCGGTGATGCCCGAGATGCGCGATCTTTTGCAGCGTAAACGACGTGGGAAACGCGGGGGCACTCAGCGTGCCAAAGAAATTATTTCGCGCCCGATTCGGTGAAAACAAGCCGTGCACGGCCTCGTGCATGAGCGAAAACGGTGTGTGGTTGACAAGCGAAAACGCCCCGGCAGCTAACAATGCCCAACCAATCGAGCCATGAGACGCCAGCCACAGTAGCCCCCATGTCGCCGGATACGCGGCCAGGAAAATCGCAATGTTGCGCTTTTCAGGTATTGGCATGACGTCTTCCTGTCGCAAATAGACGACAGAATTCTTGCGAATGGAACTCAATCGGTACGTTGTTCGTGTAAGTGACGAACATTGATGCTTTCGGAGAATAGCTTATGAAATATCGCACGATCACACAAATGCTGAGTCTTTCACTCGTCGTAACGCTGGTTGGTTGTGGCGGTTCCAGCAACTCAGCAGACACAAGTCAGCCGCTCCCGCCGGTGGCCACCTCGCAAACGACCGTTGGTCAAATCACGGGGTTCGGCAGTATCTACGTCAATGGCGTCGAATACGATACCACCGGGTCTGTTTATGATGTGGATGACAGCGTTGCGTCGGGTGACGACGCCCTCGCTGTTGGCATGGTCGTAAAAGTGCAGGGATCGGTCAATGCTGACGGGCAAACTGGCCACGCCGACAACATTTTCTACGACGACGACATCGAAGGCATCGTTGAAAACCTTGCGACGGACGCGAACGACCCAAACATCAAGACTTTCATGGTGATGGGCGTGTCGGTTCAGGCGGACAAGAACGGTACGAATTTCGAAGGCGAGGATGACCCGACTTTCGGTTTCGATACGATTATTGATGGCGACAACGTCGAGGTTAGCGGTGAGTTTAGCGGCGATATCCTGATCGCTTCGTACATAGAGAAGCAGGATGCATCTGATGACGACTTCGAGGTGAAGGGTACGGTTGATCAATACAATAGTAGTAACCAGTTCGTACTAATCCTGCGTAATGAATCGAGATTGAACATCACAATCGCGGCGGGTGCCGAGATCCCGTCGACGGGTGTCATGGACGGTCAATACGTCGAGGTAGAAGGCACGATCCCGGATCCGGTGAATGCACCAGACTCCATGCTCGCAATGAAGGTCGAACTTGAGGACCACGACCGGATTGGCGATGACGACGATGACGAGGTCGAGATAAAGGGTACGCTCAACTACAACCCGGACTCGGAAACGTGGTCGGTCATGGATGTGCAGCTCAGCTTTGATGGAGATCCAGAGTATTCACCGCAGGACCTCGCGGTCAGCATCGCAGATCTGTCAGCTGACGGTCTTTACGTTGAGGTTGACGGAAAGTACGTCAATGGTGTGCTGCTGGTTGACGAGATCGAGCTCGAAGAAGACGACCTCGAATTCAAGGCTGACGTCGACTCGATTTCAGCGACGGATGCCCGCGACGGAACCATGACGTTGACGTTTGGCGCCGCAAACGGAACCGTCGAAATCACAGTAACGCCGGACACCATGTTCCTGGATGACGAGGCCATGAACCACTACGACCTCAACAGCATCATGACGGGCGACAAGGTAGAAATTGATGCCCGCATGGGAGCTGACGGAATAATTTATGCGTCGAGCCTGCATCTTGAAGACGATCTCGGCTACGAAATTGAGGGTCCTGTAGACGCCATCGACGCCGTATCAATTACAGTAGTTGGCGTAACGTTTGTGGTCGATATGAACACGTTCTTCGAGAACGGCACACCCGTCGAGGGTGATTACGCTGAAGTCGAAGATGATGGCGATGGTGTAGCCGATTCAGTCGAAATCGACGATTAGGCTCAGTTTGCACTAAAGTGTGGATCAGGAGGGGGGGTCGACCAAGGTGGCCGACCCCCCTTTTTTTTTGTTGGACTGATGTAAAGAACAGATTCCCACCAGCGATCTCGCGTGGTGAGGGTACGTATCGCATAGAAGACTGTGCCATTATTGTGGTGGACAAAGTAACGGAGCCACCATGAGCAAGAACAACGAAAGTACCTCGGTAAATCCTGAGAAGCCAAACAGGCGAGGAAGCCTGACCGCAATCGCCGTCGCGATTTTGGTGGTTGCCCTCGTAGCCGCGACGCTGACGTACCTGGGTGAGGATACTCAGCCCGTACAAGACCAGGACATGGCACGCCAGGCAGCTCTCGCGAGCGAACATTCCCCAACGCTTGGTGATGCAGGTGCCAAGGTACATATCGTCGAGTTTCTTGACCCGGCGTGCGAAACCTGCGCGCTGTTTTTTCCAATGGTCAAAAACTGGATGAAGGAAGTGCCCGGCGAGATCCGGCTGTCGGTTCGCCACGTAGCGTTTCACAAAGGGTCTGACTACGCGGTCAAGATCCTGGAGGCGAGCCGAAAACAGAACAAGTACTGGGAGACGCTGGAAGCACTGCTTGCGTCGCAGCGTCAATGGACGCAACACCATGTCGTCCTGCCTGAGCGAATTGGACCGGCCATCGCCGGAGTTGGCCTGGATATGGAGCAGCTCGAGGCCGACATGAATTCGATGGAAGTCATGGTGCGCATGGAACAGGATAAGAAAGATTCAATATTCCTGAAGGTCAGCAAGACTCCGGATTACTTCGTCAATGGTCGGCCGCTTCCCAGTTTTGGACAGCAACAGTTGGCGAACCTGGTCCGCGAGGAGTTGGAAAAATAGGACACTCGCGACTGCCCTGCACTTGAGCGATGCGAAGCGCCACCAATGTCGTGATCGTTATCAGCTTCCTCTGGCTGCTGGTGTCGTTTTGGAATCGTAACGAATTACCCGGGTCAATCGATTACATTGCCGGCATCGCGAACGAACCCCAACAAACAGGAACCGACAGGCGTTCATTTGAAGCCGTGTGGGATGGCGTTGCCTATCGCGTTGATCCGGAATACGACTATGACCTCGTTGGCATGATCGTGTCGTTTCGGCATCATGACGAGAATAGCCGTATGCATCGTCTTGCCGATGACCATCTCAACATGCTCGATGTTTGTGTGGTGTGGGGAAATAATACGAGTGGCGCACAGCTCGACAAGATCGATTTCTGGAATGGCATCTTTACCTGCAATGTGAAGACCCGTGACCAGGCGGCCTGGGAATCTTTCGATATGTACCAGCTTTCGAATAATCATCTGATCTCGGACGACGATTTCATTCGCGACCAGGTGCGCAAGGTAAAAGTCGGTGACCAGGTTCGTATACAGGGAGTTCTTGCAAGCTATGAGAGCCCCGGCGGACTTCGCGGGACCAGTACGACACGCACCGATACGGGAGATGGTGCGTGCGAAACAATCTATGTTGATCGCTTCGAAATTTTGCAACCCGCAACCAGTTACTGGCGCATTTCGATGTATGCGGCTCTTGCAACATTATCAGTCGGACTGTTTCTCTTCTTTCGCAGGCCCTTCAAGTCGCATCTGCATTGACGCGCAAGGTTGATCAGGAAGGTTATGACTATTAACTACCGAGCGGACTTCGACATTCCTCGAGACATTTGTTACCTGAACGCGGCGTACATGACACCGCAGCCGCGCGATGTGGTAACCGCTGCGATGCGCGGAGCAACTCTGCGCTCGCAACCCTGGCATATTACGCCGCCCGGATTTTTCCGCGATGTCGAAGCATTGCGAGATACTTTCGCCCACCAGGTTGGATGTTCTTCGGACAACATCGCCATCGTGCCATCGGCGGGTTACGGCGTTTCCTGTGCGGCAATCAATATGCCGCTCAGCAAGGGTGGCATCGTCCTGGCGATGCACGAGCAATTTCCATCGAACTACTACGCCTGGCGGCGCCAGGCCGTGCTATCGGGCGCCGAGTTTCACGTCGTCAATAAAGAAGCAGGGCAGTCGTGGGCCGATGCACTGCTCGAAGCCATTCGCGAACTCGGCGACCGCATCGAGATTGCGACACTCGAGGGGCACCACTGGGCGTCGGCCGAGTTTGTCGACCTCGAGGTGGTCATCCCCGCATTGCGCGACGTCGGGGCCAAGGTTGTTCTCGACCTGACGCAGTCGATTGGTGGTTGTCCCGTAGACATCAGTCGGTTGTCGCCGGACTTCATGGCTACCTCAGGGTACAAGTGGCAGTTCTGTCCCTACGGTGTGGCATTCCTCTACGTTGACGATCAGTACTTCGACGGTGTTCCTGTCGAAGAGGCATGGATGAACCGCGACGGTGCCGAGGATTTCTCGCGGCTTGCCGATTTCACAGACTCGTACCAGCCGGGCGCCCGCCGCTTCGACATGAGCGAGAAGTCGAGTTTTTCGAATATCGCCGGCGCACTCGCAGCACTGCAAAAACTCGAAGAGTGGGGCATCGACGTTGTTTCTGCGCAGTTGGCGACGGTCAACTCACGCATCGCCGAAATACTCGGTAGCCACGGGTTTGAAACGATGGCAGCCGAGGATCGCGCACCGCATTTTCAGGGGGCCCGCCTGCCGGCAACCGATCCCAGGAAGTTGGCCGCACGGCTGATTGAGAACCGTGTTTTTGCCAGCGTGCGTGGCGACTATCTGCGCGTTGCACCGCATCTGTACACGGACGATACAGACCTGCTACGCCTTGACGAGGCGCTAAGCGCTGCGCTCGCGTGAGCGCCGCAAGCCGACCAGTGCCGCGTCCAGCAGGTCCAGTGGAATGCTGAGGCGGATCTTCCTGACTAGAGCCGCGCGCATCCTGCGCTTGGAGACTTTGTGCGCTTGTGGGTCGAGTTTCTTATGCAGATGCGCACAGGCCTCGGCGCGATGCAGTAGATCAGCCGGGTCGACGAGTTCGTCGAAGAACCCGGCACACAATGCGGTTTCGACGTCAAAGTACTCGGCCAGGGTCACCGCGCGCTGGTAAGTGGACGGCGTGAGCCTGTTGCGCAGGACGGCCGCTGCAACTCGTGGCATGGTCATGCCGATGGCTACTTCGTTGGCCGCAATTTTGAAGTCCCCGCGGCTCCCGATTACATAATCGGCGGATAGCATCAGGAAGACACCCATAGCGAGCGAGTGACCGTTGCAAGCAACGATGACGGGGTGCGGATAAGCCAGGACGCGGGCGGTCAGGGCATAGCCGGCACGTAACATGCGCAGCGCATTGATACCGCCACGTTTCATCACGTTGAGGTCGAAACCCGCCGAAAACACTGACTCGCGCCCTGTCAGGATCACGATGGCGCGATCACTTTCGGCCTGGTCGAGTGCTTGATAGATTTCACGCAAGAGCTGTGGCGAGAGCGCATTGCGTTTGCCATCGTCGATGCGGATGGTGGCGACATTCTCCTGCAATTCGTACTGAACGTATTCGTTTGTTTGCGCCATCTTTCCTACACGTGTAGCTCTACAAGATCACCGTCGGAAACAATATGGTCCGGGCCGACCTGTTGCCCATCGAACACCTCGGTTCCCCACATGCGTGCAAACTTCAGGTTCTCGGCGATATCCTTGTGCACCAGGCGCGCGACGTCCAGTACGGTATCGCCACGGCGCACGGTAAAGGGCTTATCGTTGTCGGCCGGCTTGCCCGGCGTCTTGGTATAAACACGCACGATTTCCAGCGCACGAAAAAGAAAAGGCCCGAGCGTATCGAGACCATCCCCGGTTTTTGCCGATAACGTCAGCGCGGGATAACGCAAGCCGAGTAATTCCTCCAATGTTTCAACTTCGCCAGGGTCCGGATCGAGATCACTCTTGTTGGCGATCAATACGGTGGGCAGGAGGAGACTGAATGGATCGTCTGCATCATCCGGGTCAGCGTCCTGTGCTTCACTCAGACCTTGCCAGTCTGATCTCAGGAAAATCTTTTTTTCCGCGAGGCGATCTATGACAGTAGGAACCTGCTCGAGGCACTCGGGATCGGCGACATCAATCACCAGCAACACGCCATCCGCAGGTTGCAGCGCGTTGACAAACCAGGGTTCCATGAATTCATCCGATACGGGCGGCAGATCAACCAGCTGAAAATGAATGTCTTCACAAGGGAGCATGCCGGGCACGGGCAAATGCGTGGTGTAGGGGTAGGGTCCAATATCACTGTGGGATCCGGTCAGCGCCACGTGCAGATGCGACTTGCCTGCATTGGGTGGCCCGACGAGGCAAAGTTGAGCAGCGCCTTCGGGACGCACGACCAGCGATGGTCCACCGCGTCGACCGCCTTTCTTGGGGCCCGCAAGTTCCTCGCTCAGCTGCTTGATCCGGGTCTTGATATCCGCCTGTAGATGGTCCGTACCCTTGTGCTTGGGGATCGTTCGCAACATTTCCCGCAGGCAGTCCAGGCGTTCCCTGGGTTCGCGCGCGTTGCGGTAGGCGTCTTCGGCTTTCTTGTATTCGGGTGAGACGTTGGTAGGCATCAACCCCAATCTTACTCGCATTCTGATAGATTGATAAAAAACGTGGCTCGGTACCGCCACTCATAAGTCTCTGCGAAGGAGCGAGTTCGTGAACCCCAATCGTAATTTTCCAGGTCTCGGCCTGATTTCCGGTGTTGTGATATTCCTGTTCGGCCAGTCTGCAATTAGTGTGGCAGACACCCCCATAATTCAGCCTGGCGCACCCGGCGAACCCGTGCGGGAACTCAACGCTGAAGAAGCCATTGCGATTGCTAATACATCGTTTTCGCCGGCCGACTCACAATTCATGCAGGATATGATTCCGCACCATCACCAGGCTATCGAGATGGCCGCGCTCGTCGCGGATCGAACCAACCGGCCGGAGCTGATCGATGTGGCCGGGCGCATCAACGCGTCGCAGGACGATGAGATCCGGTTTATGCAGGACTGGCTGCGCTCACGTGGTGAGCCTGTGCCGGACCCGACGGCACACCACGCGATGCATACCACCCATACGGTGGCAGGCATGGCGACACCGGAACAGATGGCCGAACTCGCGGCGGCGGAAGGCACCGCATTCGACCGCATGTTTCTTACCCTGATGATCGCGCACCATGAAGGCGCGGTGCGAATGGTCGAAGAGCTCCTCGAGCTGCCGGGCTCGGCGTACGACGCCGTGCTGTTCGAATTTACGTCCGACATCACTAATGACCAGACGGCCGAGATAGAGCGAATGCATGCGCTGCTCATCGGCCTGTCCGATGACCCGCGGGCGAACCTGTCCGCAGGAATCGACAATGCCGGCCAGGCAATCAGCAATATGCGGCTCGTATCGGCGCTGCCCCGGCCGGCCGGCTTTTTCGACCCCAAGAACCCGGTCGAGCTGCCGGGACACATCTTTACCGACGAGAATGAGGACGACGACATAGATGCGGACAGCGAACGCTCCCCGCTCCTCAGTTTCTCCAACACCGACATGGCCTTCTCGGGTGACGTGCTGGTGGCCGGAAGCTACCACGGCTTCAACGCTTACCGGATACAGGACGACGGCGTGCCGGCACTCCTGAGTTCGGTGGTTTGCCCGGGAGGGCAGGGTGATGTATCCGTCGTTGGTGACCTCCTGATCATGTCCGTCGAGCAGACGCGCGGCCGACTCGACTGTGGCCTCCAGGGCATCACCGAAGACGTAAGCACGGAACGTTTTCGTGGGATTCGCATCTTTGATATCAGCGATCTCGAACGGCCGGTCCAGGTGGGCGCGGTGCAGACTTGCCGCGGCTCGCATACACATTCGGTTGTCTCCGGGCCCGGCGACGATGGCAAGATTATCGTCTACAACTCCGGCACGTCGTCGGTGCGCGACGAAGAGGAGCTGGAAGGTTGTATCGGTGAGTCGCCCGGTGACGACCGAACAGCACTGTTCCGTATCGACGTCATCGAAATCCCGGTCGACGATCCTGGCAAAGCTCGCATCGTCGACAGTCCTGCCGTGTTCGCGGATCCCGAAAGCGGTGTACTCGGCGCTTTGTGGCGCGGCGGCGACCACGGCGACGAGACGCAGGAAACCTCTCAAACGGACCAGTGCCACGACATAACCGTGTTTCCGGCGTTGGGCATTGCCGGCGGGGCTTGCTCAGGCAACGGTATCCTGTTCGACATATCCGATCCGCTCAAACCTCGGCGTCTTGATGCGGTTGTCGACGAGGGTTTTGCCTATTGGCACTCCGCCACGTTCAACAACGATGGAACGAAAGTCCTGTTCACGGACGAGTGGGGCGGTGGCACCCGAGCGCGTTGCCGTACCTATGACCCAATGACATGGGGGGCGGACGCCATCTATGACATCGTCGACGGCAAGCTCGAGTTTCGCGGTTACTTCAAACTGCCGGCTCCGCAGTCGGAAGAGGAGAACTGTGTAGCGCATAACGGCTCCATCGTGCCGGTTCCCGGGCGCGATATTTTCGTGCAGGCCTGGTACCAGGGCGGCATCTCGGTAATTGATTTCACTGATTCGGCCAACCCGCTCGAGATCGCCTACTTCGACCGCGGTCCGCTCAGTGCCGAGAACCTCGTTTTTGGCGGCTATTGGTCGACCTACTGGTACAAGGGCCGCATCTACGGCACCGAGACCATGCGTGGACTGGACGTGCTGGAACTGGAGCCAAGCGAATTCCTGACGGCAAACGAAATTGCCGCGGCGACGATGGCTGACTATGACGGCGTGTTCAACCCGCAGCAGCAGTTCCCCGTCAGCTGGCCCGCGGAGCCGGTAGTGGCCCATGCGTATCTCGATCAGCTCGAGCGCGACAAGGCCCTGCCTGACTCACTGGTGGCTGACGTGAGAGCGGCGTTGGCAGGCGCCGATATGCAGCGTCGTGACCGCAAGCTTGCCAAAGAGCTGAAATCGCTCGCGGCCGATGTCGAGGACGACACCGGCGACACCGTCACGAAGAAACGGCGCGCAGCGCTGGCCGATACCCTGAACGGGATCGCGGCCAGGCTGCGGTAGGGCCTGCCGGAGACAGCTACATCGTTGTGACGTGCGGCACCTGGCGTTCAGCCGCCCAGCGATTCACCGCGGCGATATCGCTTGAGTAGATCGCCTGCAACTCGTTCTTGAGTGCGGTCCATTCGCCCTGCAGGTCACGCAGGCGTTCCTCGGCGCCCGCTGCCACCGGCGGGCCGGCGCTGTCGAGCACTTCAAGCAGATGCCGTGTTTGCTTGATCAGCCTGGGTGGCAGGTTGTCTTCGTCTTCGTAGGTTTCGAACTCGACCTGGTAGGCCCTTTCCTCCCACACGGTGAGTCGTTCGATGGCGCTGGCGCCTGCCACCTGTAGCGGCTGGGCGTCGGGATGGTCTTCCATCAGCGCCTCGACCTGCGAACGCGCCCTGCGAATGTCCTCTACGCCGTGCAGCAGTTCATTCACGATGGTCGTCGCTGTCTCGATACGCGCCCCCAGCGTTGCAAACTCTTCGGGCGTGGCTACGACACGGGGATCGGGCACCAATACGAGTTCCGCACTGGCCTCCGCATCTCCGACTCTGACGGTCGCGGTATAGGTGCCCGGCATGACACGGGCGCCGTTGAAGCCTTCGAAAACGTTGAGGTCTTCCACACAATGCAGCCCGTTGCCGCGCATATCCCAGACCCACCGGTTTGCGCCGACTTCCACGGACGGGTATTCAGGTTCGAAAGGCAGTCGCTCATCCGCATTACCCATGACGCAGCGCTCGAAGTCGCTTTCTTCACTCGAGTAAGACCGCACGACGTTGCCGCCGCTGTCACTGATGACGATCGACAACGGGCCGTCGTGTTCATCGCGGATGTGGTAGTTGAGGAGGGCGCCGCGTGGCGGGTTCTTGCCTTCGGTGCTGCCTGCGCGGCCACCGGCGAGCAACATTTGGACGGTTCCCGGCGTGAACAGGTGCAGCGGTTTTTTCGCCTGGTCATTGTCGGCCTGACGAATGGCGGACAGGTCATCGAGAACCCAGAACCCGCGGCCCTGGGTTGCCGCGACCAGGTCTCCCTGCCGAACCTGCAGGTCGGTCACGGGAACCGGCGGCAGGTTGAGCTGCAGCGATTGCCAGTGAGCGCCGTCGTCGAAAGATACATACATCGCTTTCTCGCCACCGGCATACAGGAGGCCTTTACGTTCCGGATCCTCGCGTACGACACGAATAAAGCTGTCTTTGGGCAGGTCGCCATCGAGCTTCTTCGAGCGCTTGCCGTAGTCGGTGAGCTTGTAGATGTGTGGCCGAAAGTCATTCATCTTGTAAGCGGCAACGGCGACGTAGGCCGTGCCCGGCTCGTGCGGGCTGACGTCGATCGCGTTGATCATCGCGCCACCGAGGTTGCCCGGTGTCACGTTGTCCCAGGATTCGCCGTCATTACGCGTGACGTGGACGAGCCCGTCATCGCTGCCGACCCAGAGTTCGCCATAGGCGTGCGGCGATGACGTAATAGTAAAGACGTTGCCGTAGAACTCGGCGCCGACGTTCTCGGCGGTAATCGGTCCGCCGTTGGATCGTTGCTTGTCTTTCTCATTCTTCGTCAGGTCCGGGCTGATCTCCTCGAAAGTGATGCCACGATCTTTCGTTCGCAGTACCTTGTGTGTGCCGTAGTAAATAACGCTCGGGTCCTGCGCTGATGCAGTCACGGGTGCGTTCCAGTTCGTGCGATACCGCAGGTCGGCAGAATGTGCGCCGAACACGAACTCTGGATACGGTTTGATCTCACGTACCCTGCGGTTGCTGGTATCGATCTCGGTCAGGGTGCCGTTGATCGTCGTCGCGTAGACGAGTTTCGGGTTGTCCGGATCGAATGCAATATGTGCGCTCTCACCGCCACCGACGGAGAAGAAGTCATCAAAGCCGATGCCTCCGCCGTAGGTCTCGCTGAGAATTGCGACCGTCGAGTTGTCCTGCTGACCACCGTAGATACGGTAGGGAAACAGGTTGTCCGTATTTACTCGGTAAAATTGCGCGGTCGGCTGATTCATGATGCTGGACCAGGACTTGCCGCCATCAAACGTGATCGTGGCGCCGCCATCGTTGGCGTTAATCATGTTCTGGTTATCATCCGGGTTGATCCAGTGATCGTGGTGGTCGCCGTGCGGAGTAGCCTTCTTTTCAAACGTGATGCCACCGTCGATCGACTTCATGAACGGCGCGTTAAGGACATAGACGATATTGTCATCGACCGGGTCTGCAGCGATGTGCTGGTAATACCAGGAGCGGGTCCAGAGAATGCGGTCGCCGTTCTTCAGCTCCCAGCTCTCACCGCCGTCATCGCTGCGATACAGGCCGCCTTCGCCT
>JBFFOS010000085.1:0-11922 GCA_041574375.1 Woeseiaceae bacterium | reverse complement strand
ATCATGCGCATCACGCTGGTGCAGAAACACGGGTAGCCCCGTGTCTTTCGCGATCTCGAGCTGGCGGCGGAAAGCATTCAGCTGCGCGTCCCGCGGTGAAAAATTTCGAAAGTAGTCGAGGCCACATTCCCCAACGGCAACAACCACATCTTTCTGTACCAGTGAGCGAATCAGTGCGTCGCTTTCGTCTGTGTAATCCGAGGCATGGTGGGGGTGCACCCCGGCAGTCGAATACAGTGTTCCGGCATGGGCCGAGGCGAGTTCCGCCGCGCGTACGTTGCTATCATCGCTGCTGCCGGTGACTATCATTGTGCCAACTCCGGCACTGGCAGCGCGCTGCATCATCTCCGCACGGTCATCATCAAAACTGTCGTGCGCCAGGTTGGCGCCGATATCAACTAGCGACCAGATCATTACTCAGTATTGCTCCCAACGAAAAATCGCGGCACCTATGCCCAGAAATACCGCGCTCATTATTACCAACGCCGCGAGACTCGGCGCAATATCTGACAATGTTGCACCGTCGAGAATGACGGCCCGAGCAGATTCGAGGACATGAGTCAGTGGAAAAATTCTGGAAATGCTTCTCATCGTTTCTCCGGTCCCCTCGAGCGAGAACCAGACGCCCGAGAGCATCATCATCGGCCAGTTGATCAGATTCAACAGGCCCCCGGCCAGTTCTTCACTGGTTACCCGTGCGGATACGATCAACCCCAGCGAGACCATCGAAATAGCCCCGACAAGGCCTACGAGAAATAGCGTGAAATAACTGCCCTCCATGCGGGTATTCAGAAGCAGGTGCGTGCCTGTATAGACGAACGAGGTAATGATCATGATCAGGACCATGCGCGAGGCAACCTGGGCCGTGATGAACTCGAAAGAGGTCAACGGCGTGGCACGCAGGCGCTTCAGGAAACCGTTCTTCCGGTATCGAACGACGACGTAGCCGACACCGAACATGCAACTGAACATCATGTTCATGCCGAGTATGCCGGGAAGTATCCAGTCGGCGTAGCGAACCGGATCGCCTTCAATCTGTTCCTTGATGACAGAATTCGGCATTGGCGCTGAGGCCTGCAGCAATGCGAACTCGATGAAATACCCTTTGGGAGCAGTTGGATTGATCCAGTAACGCACTGGCGGACCGGTATCGATCAGCAGATCGAGCTGGTGGCGCTCGACTTTTCGCAGTGCCTCATCGATATCGTCGTAAGGCACGAAGCCGATGTAGCGCGTTTCGAGGAACGGGTGCGACGTTGGATCAATCTCGGCTTCGGCCTGCAGCACTCCAACCGTATACTCATCACGCTGACCATCAAATGCGAATGACAGTCCGAGGACGAGGCCGACAGGGAGCAGCAGGTTCCAGGCGAGCGAGGAACGGTCCCGGACGAATTCGCGATTGCGACTTACGAATATGGCGTAAATGCGTTTGAACATACTCAGGCTCGCAGCGAATGCCCGGTGAGATCGAGAAACAGGTCTTCGAGATTAGGGCGTCGGATCTCGCCGTGGGGTAAATGCAGTAACTCGTCACCGAAACGTGCATGCAGCAAATCTTCCGGTGCTCCCTGAGTGACGATTTTTCCCTCATCCATGATCGCGATGTCGTCGCAGAGGACCTGTGCCTCGTCCATGTAGTGTGTTGTGAGCACAATGGTTGCGCCGCCTGCACGAATACTCTGCACAAGCTCCCAGAAATTGCGGCGTGCCTGAGGGTCCAGCCCGGTGGTCGGCTCATCGAGGAACACGAGGCGAGGGCGATTGACCAGGGCCACTGCGAGTAACAGGCGCTGGCGCTGGCCGCCCGAGAGCTTCCGGTTGTCGCGATCCAGCAAGTCGCCGAGCGAGCACTGCTCGATTAGATCGTCGAGATTTGCTTGCCGGCTATACAGCGAACGAAACATCTGCAGCGTCTCGAGCACCGTAATATGGTCTTGCAGAGCCGTATTCTGGAATTGGATACCCGCTTCCTCTCGGAACCGGTCGCCGGCGATCTGACCGTAATAGTATACTTCGCCCGACGTCGGCCGGGTAACACCCTCGATAATCTCGACGGTTGTGGTCTTGCCAGCACCATTGGGACCCAGCAGGCCAAAGCAAATGCCTTCGGGCACCGAAAAACTGAGATCGTTGACAGCCAGCACGCCGGGATACTTCTTAACGAGATTGCGGGCTTCGAGGGCAATGGTCATCGTCGAAGGTTACCCGACCCCGGCCGTGGCAGCCAATTTGCAACCATTTGCGCATGAGCGGTATCTAAATGGTAGGACAAGAACCCAGGGGTACAGAAAAAATGGCCAAATTCGTGACAAAGACGGCTTTTACCGTCGGTTTGCTGATTCTTTTGATGTCAGTTCCCGCTCTTGCCGCCTCCATCAACAAGAGCATCAAGATCGGGGACGGTGAGGAGTCTCGCGGCGCCACATCTGTCAACGGGAGTATCACGGTCGGAGAGAACGCTGTCGTTACAGGTGGACTAAACACTGTCAACGGCAAAATAATCGTCGACAATGGCGCGTCTGTTGAGAATGCGAATACTGTGAACGGCAGGGTTAGCGTGGGCGACAATGTGACGACCGAGGATCTTTCGACTGTGAACGGGAGTATCGCGGTCGGTGAAAACACCAAAGTGGACGGCGATGTCGGTGCTGTCAACGGGAGCATCTCGCTCGAGAAAGGCTGCATCGTTTCCAGGGAGGTCAGCAACGTGAATGGGCGCATCGAGCTTACCGAAGCGGAAGTAGGCGGAGATATAGAAACGGTCAATGGCGACGTGGAACTAGCTGACGCTTCAGTCGTCAAGGGTGATCTCGTGGTCGAGAAACCGAGTGGCTGGGGTTGGGATAAGGATAAGAGCCGCAAGCCGCGCATCGTCATCGGTCCGGGATCCCGGGTCGAGGGTACGATCGAGCTGGAACGCGAGGTTGAGTTGTTCATCTCCGAATCTGCAGAGGTCGGCGGGGTCAGCGGCGTTATGAGCATGGACGACGCCGTTCGCTACAGCGGCGATCACCCCTGATATTGTTGATTTCATATTGTTGATTTCTTTTGCGTAGAATGGGGGCGTGTTTAGCGCAGCGACCCAGTTACCGCTTTTTTCAGAAGCAGACGAGCCCGACTTCATGTCGGGCTTTTCCGTACGTGAAAGCGGCCGTGCAAAGCGGCTGTCGATCAAGGTATTTCCACGCGGACGCGTCGAAGTGGTCGTTCCAAAGCGGACCAAGGCGGCAGATGTACGTAACTTCGTCGAAGCGCACCGCGACTGGATAGACAAGGCACGAACCCGGTTCGCGGCAGAGCACCAGCCGGAACCGTTTGCGTTGCCGTCCAGCGTCAAGCTGCCGGGTATTGCGCGAAGCTTCTGCATCCGTTACGAGCGCGATGATGGCAGCAAGACCGTGCGCTACCGGGTATCCGGCAACACGGTCATCCTCGCGGGGGCCACACGCAACGAAACAAACTGTGTGACCGCATTGAAGCGCTGGCTGACCGCACTGGCGAAGAAGGAATATCTGCCGCAGCTGCGGTCGCTTGCCGCGCTAACGAACAACACATTTCAGACGATGCATGTGCGCGGCCAGAAAACCTGCTGGGGCAGCCATTCCAGCACGGGCACCATCAGCCTTAATTATTGCCTGATGTTCCTGGATCCGCAGCACCTGCGATACGTCATGATTCACGAGCTTTGCCATGCGAGGCACATGAATCACTCCAAGCGGTTCTGGCGCCTGGTGGGCTCTTTCGAGCCGGATTACCGCAAGTTGGACAGGGACCTGAACACCTGCTGGAAACGCATTCCGACGTGGGTGGGTATATACTGAGTTGGAACCTCTGCTTGCGCAGGAAATCTATAACTGACATGCCGTCGGCCAATCGACATTTTTACCTGGTGCTGTTGCTGATCCTGTTGGTCAGTCACGTCTGTGTGGCGGCGCACGCGGCCACGCATGTACCGGGTGAGCTGGGCCAGTGTGAGCTCTGCATTTCCTATGGGGCTTCGACAGCAGCGGTCGCGCCGGATGACGATCATGATGTGCCGCTACTCGGCGGTTCTGATCCGATTCAAGGCAGCGACGCAAAAGACCATTCAGCGACGATTCCCGTCATTCAACCACGCGGACCTCCTGTAAACAGCTAAAAGACTCACACCTGATTGCTGATAACAGATTAAGGAGGACGATACGATGCGTGTCGTTGGATTTACGAATGCCGGGTTGGCATTTGCGCTTTTCCTGGTTTTGCCGGCCCTGGCTATGGCCCAGGACAATGAAATTGAAGATATCCGCACCGCGATCGATGAGTTGCGAGCGGATTACGAAGCCCGAATCACTGAACTCGAACGCCGACTTGCGATAGCCGAGCAGAATTCCACACAGGCTGCGCGCGCGGCGCAACAGGTCTCGCAGCCTGCGGAGAGCGGTAACTCGGCGTTCAATCCCGCCATTGGTGTTGTCTTCCAGGGCTTCCTGACCGGTAATGACGGCGAGGCGCAGGAGGAGGAAGGCTTCGTGGTAGGCGAAACCGAGCTCATCATGAGCGCGAATGTCGATGACAAATTCGCCGCTTACCTTACAGCCGCCCTGGCTTTCGAGGACGGTGAATCCGAGCTGGAGGTCGAGGAAGCCTGGGTCGAGACGACCGCGCTGCCGGCCGGCTTCAGCGCGCGCTTTGGGCGCATGTTCTCCGGTATTGGCTATCTCAATGCCAAACACTCGCACACGTGGGACTTTGCCGATCAGGCCTTGCCGTACCAGGCTTTCCTGGACGGACGGTACGTCGATAACGGGGTCCAGGTGCGCTGGCTGGCGCCGACGGACCTGTACCTGGAGCTTGGTGGCGAAATCATGCAGGGGGAGGACGATCCGTCCGGTCTCGGGGCAAGTTCGGTATTCACCAATGTCGGCGGTGACGTCGGTGTAAGCCACAGCTGGCTCGCGGGTGCGTCCTATCTCGATCTTGATGCAACGACGAGCCTGTCAATGGCGCATTTCGTCTGGAAGTGGGCGCCGCAGGGAAACTGGAAAGAGCGGAATTTCGTATTTCAGACGGAATACCTGGAGCGCCGGGACTCGAGCACGGAAACGGGTTGGTACGCGCAGGCCGTATACCAGCCCATCCAGCGTTGGCGCTTTGGCGCACGCGCGGATGGACTGGACCTGGATGGGGATGATCCGCGCCGCTACACGGTCATGATGGACTGGTCCAACAGCGAGTTCAGTCGACTGCGACTGCAATTTGCACGCAGCGAGTCGGCTATCGATGATGGCAACCAGTGGGGTCTGCAATACATCCACAGTATCGGTGCCCACGGCGCTCACGCGTTTTAGGAGAGAGCAATGCGCAGATTCATGCTGACCTTGTTATTCCTCATGGCGTCTGTAACCGCGAGTGCTGAACTGGAAATTTTCGCCTGTGAGCCGGAATGGGCGGCGCTTGCCGATGAAATTGGTGGCGATCTCGTTACGTCATACAGCGCGACGACCGCATTGCAGGACCCGCATTACATCCAGGCTCGACCCAGCCTGATTGCGAAGGTTCGCAAAGCGGATCTTGTGATTTGCAGCGGTGCGCAGCTTGAAATTGGCTGGTTGCCTGCTTTGCTGCAAAAGGCGAATAACCGCAAGGTCTTGCCGGGAAATGACGGGTACATGGAGGCCAGCAGCTATGTTATTCGCCTCGATGCGACCGCCAATCTCGACCGCGCGAGAGGGGACATCCACCCCCAGGGAAATCCGCATATCCAGACAGATCCGCACAATATTTCCGCCGTAGCGCGTGCCCTGAGCGAGCGTTTGGTTAAAATAGATAGCGTTAATTCAGAGGCTTATGAAATAAACTTAGAGCAATTTCTTATTCGGTGGGAGCAGGCTGTAAGTCGTTGGGAGGACCGGGCTGAACCGTTACGCGGCAAACGTGCGATTACCCACCACAAATCCTGGGTCTATCTTCTGCGCTGGCTGGGCATCGAGGAGGTCGAGCATCTCGAGGCTATTCCGGGATTGCCCCCGACCGCCACACACCTCGGGAAGCTGACTGCCGAATTCGGGTCGGGCGGTGCCGACGTCATTATTCGCTCGCCCTATCAGCATGCAAAGCCCTCGGAATGGCTGGCGGAGCGCACCGGCATACCCGCGATAATCCTCCCTCTTACCGTGGGGGGAACCGAGGGTGCCACCGATCTGTTTGCGTTGTTTGACGACATCGTTGGGCGCCTGATTGAGGTAGTGGGCGATGCTTGAGTTTCTTGACTGGTCCATCATTGGACCTGCATTCGCAGCAGGCCTGATCGTCCTGAGCACACATGTGCCGCTTGGTCAGGAAGTGCTGAGGCGCGGCATCATTTTCATCGATCTGGCGATTGCACAGGTCGCGGGACTCGGGGTGATTGCCGCCTATGCACTGGACTGGGATCCGGAAGGGATCCAGGTGCAGCTCGCGGCAGTGACAGCGGCACTGGTCGCAGCGGTGGGGCTGAACTGGACGGAAAGACGCTGGCCGAAAATTCAGGAATCCATAATCGGCGTTCTGTTCATCCTGGCTGCAACGGGCGGCATCTTGCTGCTAACGGGTAACCCTCACGGCAGCGAGCATCTCAAGGACCTCCTCGTTGGACAGATTCTCTGGCAGACCTGGTCATCGCTGGTGCCCATCGCGATTCTCTATGTATTCGTCCTCGCTATCTGGTTCGGCTTTCGGCAACAACTGGGGGGCTTGAAGTTTTACCTGGCCTTCGCGATTGTCGTGACCGCATCCGTACAAATTGTCGGCATCTATCTCGTGTTTGCGAGCCTGATCGTACCGGCGCTGGCCACTTACGGGATCAAAAAGGGTAATCGTCTCGCAGCAGGCTATACCGTCGGTGGTGTGTCCTACCTGGCAGGAATCTTGTTGTCGGTGATTTTCGACCTGCCGACAGGCGCGATCATCGTCTGGACTATGGTGGCTACGGCAATGCTGGCTGGCGTCGTTATTTCTGACAAAAGAGTGCGCTGAACCGGGGGCCGGCGCGGCGGATCTATTGCCCGAAGTTGACCTGCACGCCTGCGTATGCGGCGCGGCCCGGCGTACGGTATCCATAAACCTGCTCATAGTCGGTATCGAGCAGGTTACTGGCACGCGCGAACAATCGTACCGATTCGGTCAATTGAAACTGGGCCGTCAGGTCCAGAAGCCAGTAGTTCCCGAGTGTGACGAGCTCTGACGGATTGGGCCAGGGCGGGAAGAACATGTCGCGGCGCGTGCCACCGTAGTCGGCCGCGAGTGCGATGTGGCCGCGGGCCGACATGAAACTGTAGTTGGCCTGCATGCTGCCGGCATGGCGCGGCCGCCGTAACTCGATTGCGCCGTTCTCGGTGGCATCGGTGTAGGTGTAGTTCATGGTCAGATCGAGCTGCTCGGATACCGTCCAACGCGCGCCAAGTTCGACGCCGCTTCGTTTGCTCGTCGTGCTCAGGTTGTCCGCTGTATACAGGAGCGTGTCGGGATCAAAAATGAACCCGTCGATTTCATCCTCGATTTCCTGCTCGAATACCGCAATCTGGATAACCGCGGACGCGGCGATTCGCTGGTCGAGGCCAATATCGTAGGACAGCGATTGTTCCGGTTTCAGGGCTGGATTACCTTTAAATTGCCCGGGGAAATAGCCGAATCGCTCGATGAACGTCGGCGTTTTCTGGCCGGTGCCGATATTCGCACGCAGTGTTGTTGCGTCGGATACATCCCATGCAATTGATGCGCGGCCGGTTACGACGTTATCGAAGTCACTGTTGTCGTCGAATCGTGCGCTGAGCAAATAGGTGACGTTGTCCGTGGCGCGGCCCTGGAAATCGGTAACAACGCTCATGACGTCCATTTCCTGATCCTGGTTCGGGTCTCCCCACACGATTTCACCGCGTTGCTCAAAGTTCGTTTTTTCATGCTCGAGTGCGATTGCCAGCAGGTTCTTGCCAATTCGAATATCAGCCTGGTAGCCGAGGTTTAGTCGGTCTGACGTGGACGAGGCTGCGGCGAACCCATCTGTCAGGTCACGATTATCGCTGTCGAAATAGCGTGCGTTCAGATGGTGGCGTACGCGGTTTTCGCTCGAGCCAAGCGTGACGCCGAGTTGAGCAAGCCGCTGCGCTGTGTCTGTTGCGACATCAGAGTCGGTCGGCAGGCCCGTTTCCACGAAATCGACTGCATCGAACTGTGAGTAGGCGTCGACAGTTCGAAGACCAAGCTGGACTGCAATCCGGTCCGACGGTTTGAATCGAGCATTGAGTGAACCGGTTGTAATGTCCGAATCGTCATTTTCGCTGCCTGAGCGGGAAATATTGCTGCCGTCAGTCGCCAGTTGCTCCACGCCGACGACCACCGACCAGGTGTCGCCGCCGAAACCGCCGTTCATGGCTGCATTCAGCGTGTTTTCGGAGCCAGCCTCGAGATAGCCCCCGACTCCGGGTGCGTCACGGCCCGATTTTGTGATGATGTGGACGACGCCGCCGATGGCATCGCTGCCCCAGAGTGCACTTTGCGGACCGCGCACAATCTCAATGCGTTCAATATTGGCTGTCGCGAGGAATTCCCAGCGGAATTCATCGCCCGTCGCCGGATCGTTGGCGCGCACGCCGTCGATGAGAACCAGCACCTGGTTTGCCTCGGAACCGCGCACGCGTACCTGCGTCTGGGCGCCCACCACACCAGTATGGCTGACAGAGAAACCCGGAACAGCGCGCAACAGATCAGAGACGTAGCGAACCTGGCGCCGGTCGATATCCTGTCGTGTGATGATTGTGACGGCGCTGCCGATGTCCCCGGCAGATATGGGTGCGCGTGAACCTGTGACGATAATCTGGTCGAGCGTATCCATATTAGAGGTCGCAAAAGAAGGAGACGCGACGAGGCCGGCGCTGAGGGCGACCAGGATCCGGAGTGGGTGATTCAACGTTTTCTCCCACGCGTCTTCCCCGACGCGATCGAAGGTGGGTTGCTCGTCAGGCCGGTCTCCGGACTCATGAGTGGCTGGTGCCTTATCGATCGCCTTCCCACGCGGTCAGCGCAGTGGCTCGATGATCGATGAACTCATTTACCGTTGCGGGGGCAGTGACGGGATTGCCGTTGATCAACTGGACCAGGGCGCACCGTCTTCCCGATTAAACGCGCGATATGAAATACCGAGCGTCACCTTACGAATTCAGGGTAGATAGTGCCCGACTATCCCTGGTCGAGCAACTCTCGCAAATTGATTACGGCCGCGTTAGCGCGCGCAAGATAATTCGCCATCACCAGAGAATGGTTTGCCGTCAGGCCGTAGCCACCGCCGTTCAGAATCATTGGAGAACGCAGCGGATCCAGGCTGGCCTCCAGCTCGCGAATTATCTGCCTCACACTGGCCTCAGCGTTCTTATCCTGCAGCACGTGCGCGAAATCGAACTCGGCTGCTCGGAAGAAATGCACAAGCGCCCAGGCGGTGCCGCGTGCCTCGAAAAAGATATTGTCAGTTTTCCACCAGGATGTGCGCACATCCACCGTGTCGGGTTGAGGCCCCGAGGCTTCCGCAGCTGCATCGCCGGCAAGATCTTCGTTGATTCGCGTTCTTGCGACGCTGTTGCCCAGGCGTCGCGTCAGGCTGCCAAGCCGCTTTTCTACTTGCGATAGCCACTCTCTAAGGTTGTCGGCGCGAGCATAGAAGACGGTGTCGGGATCGCCAGTGGCAAGGCGGTCCCGATAGGCCGTAAACAGCCTGATGCCTTCCCTGTACTCGGATTCCGTTGTCGGAAATATCCACGAATCGTTGTCGTAGAAAAATTTCGGGGAGCCTTCCGCCACGGCGGGGTCTTCCTTTGACTGCGATTGGCTGCGAGTGTAGTCATCCCGCATGACTCGGCCGAGATCACGCATCTGGTTAACGACACCGAGCTCCCAACTCGGGATGTTATCGAGAACCACAAACGGCGGCAGCTTGTCGTTCGTGAGATAGCCGGCATTCTTGTCGAGGAGCGTCTCGGCAACGCGAATCAGCGTATCGACCGTAGAAAAGCCGACGATGGCCGATTCCTGTTCTGCGGAGCGGTTTACCCAGAAGACGTCGGGCTCACGTGACGCCCAGAATCCAATGATGAACATCAGGAGAAGAAACACCCCAAGCGTCCATGTGGAAATACGGGACCATTTGCCGGCGGACATGATAGTCGCTGCTGATCGTTGCATCGTTCTCTCTCAATTAATTGTGTGCCAGTCAACCAATTTTCATTCAGATAAGGCGATTGACACCGTATTTAGAGGGATAGGGATTCTACCAGTTCCGGCAAAATGACCCCCGATTTTTCGGCAATAGCGAAGTCGAAATTGCTCGCGATCGTGGTTGGATTCGGATTGATTTCCACGACCAGTGCACCGTTGTTTTTCGCGAGGTCGGCCAGGCCTGCAGCAGGGTAGACGACCGATGATGTTCCGACCGACAGGAACACGTCGCAGTCGGCTGCCGCAGCGCAGGATTCACTGAGTGCGCGCTCCGGGATAGCCTCACCGAACCAGACCACGCCCGGCCGCAGGTTTCCGCCACAGTCAGGGCAGGTCGGTACGTCCAGTGAATCGTCGCCAACGTGGGCCGTACGATCAGCGTAACAACGATCCTCGAAGATGTTGCCGTGAAATTCGATTACACCCTGACTCCCGGCACGTTGATGCAGGTTATCGACGTTTTGTGTGACCAGCGAAAGTCGGGGGGCCAGCTCTCCCAAGCGGGCAATAGCGTGATGTCCCGGGTTCGGTTTGGCTTCGGCTACAAGCTCGCGGCGCCAACGGTACCAGCGCCAGACCAATGCCGGGTCCGCGAGAAACGCTTCCGGCGTAGCAAGGTCGTGTGGATCGTAACGCGACCAAAAGCCGTCCTGCGCCTCGCGAAAAGTGGGCACGCCACTCTCCGCCGAGACTCCGGCCCCTGTGAGCACGCAAACATGACGAGCATCCCGAAGCGCTGTGACAAGCACGTCCGGGATGTCGTAGTTTGCTGTCATGTCTATGCCGCGAGTTGTCTCAAAACGTAGTGCAGAATGCCGCCGTTCTCGTAATAGTCACGCTCTTTTGGTGTGTCTATACGAACCAGTGCCTCGAATGTCGTGGTACGACCCCCGGCGCCTGTTGCCGTCACTTTGACGGTCTTGGCATTCGGATCCGTCTGCCCCGATATGTCGAAGGTCTCGGTACCTGTCAGTTCGAGAGATTCGGCATCCTGGCCGTCGAGGAACTGCAGCGGCAGTACGCCCATGCCGATCAGGTTCGAACGATGAATACGCTCGAAGCTCTTGGCGATGACGGCTTTGACGCCGAGCAAAACGGTTCCTTTGGCGGCCCAGTCGCGTGACGAACCGGTGCCGTATTCGCTACCGGCCAGGACGACCAGCGGCGTGCCTTCCTCACGGTACTTCACGGATGCATCAAAGATCGACATCTGCTCGCCGCTCGGCTGATGGCAGGTCCAACCGCCTTCGGTGCCGGGGGCAAGGCGGTTGCGCAAGCGGATATTGGCGAAGGTGCCACGCATCATGACTTCGTGGTTTCCGCGTCGCGAGCCGTAGGAGTTAAAGTCGGCATGCTTGACGCCGTTGGCTTCGAGGTATTTGGCCGCCGGGCTGTCTTTGGCGATAGCGCCGGCCGGCGAAATATGGTCGGTCGTGACCGAATCGCCGAGCAGGGCGAGTACTCGTGCACTCTTGATGTCGCTGACCGGCGTGGCTTCCTTGGACATCCCTTCGAAGTACGGCGGGTTCTTCACGTAGGTCGAGTCCGCCTCCCACATATAGATATCGCCCGTCGGTGAATCGACTCGCTGCCAGTTGGCATCGCCTTCGAACACCTTGCCATAGCTCGCCTGGAACATGTCCGAGTCGATACTCGCAGCGACGACGTCCTGGATTTCCTGCTGCGTCGGCCAGATGT
>JBFFOS010000084.1:0-12163 GCA_041574375.1 Woeseiaceae bacterium | reverse complement strand
TTTGTCGCGGCTCTCAACGAGGGTGCTGAATGATGATGAAGAGAATCCTGTCGGCCGTGATGCTGCTCGCAGCGTGTGCGGGTTGCTCGTCTATGGGTGTCGAGCCCTGGGACCGCGACGTTCTTGCGAGGGAGGACATGCAGCTGATTACAGATCCGCTCGAAGCTGCCACTGATGATCACATCTATTTCAGCAAGGAAGCCTCGAGCGGCGGGCGCCGCTTTGGTGGCGGCGGATGCGGGTGTAATTGAGATGTCGAATTCCAGCCGAAAGAACAATCGTTCCGTCTCCGCAACGTTGGCCGCGGCAACTTGCGCCTTGCTGGGCACAGGCGTTCCCGCACCGGTGGACGCCCAGGAGGAGCCGCAATGGGATTTCAATACCTCACTTCTTTATTACGGTGAAGATGGCGACCGGGTTCAGGATGCCAGCCTGAAGTCAATCATCCGCAGACTGTTTTCCGACGACCGCTCGGTGTCTATCGGATTCACGGTCGATGCGTTGACCGGCGCAACTCCGAGTGGCGCCATACGCCAGGATACCGCGCAGACATTTACGCGGCCCTCGGGCAACTCCGCCTACAGCGTGCCGGCCGGCGACTTGCCGCTGGACGACACCTTCCGAGATACCCGGGTCGCACTGACCGCCAACTGGCAACAGCCGGCCGGCGAGAAGGGACTGCTGAGTCTCGGTATGAGTACGTCGAAAGAGTATGACTACTTCCACCTGGGCCTGAATGCCAACTATGCCCATGACTTCAACAACCGCAATACCACGTTGTCTGCGGGTATCGCTATGGCACGCGACAGCATCGAAGCGGTCGGCGGCGCACCGACACCGCTATCGCCAATGCTCGATGTTGGCGATGCAAGCAATCGCAGCGGTGACCAGGACAAGGACGTGATGGACGTCGTTCTCGGTGTGTCGCAGGTCATTTCCCGCGACCTGGTGATGCAGGTGAACTACTCGTACAGCTTTGCCGACGGCTATCTGAATAACCCGTACAAGGTATTGAGCCTTGTCGATGGTGAAACGGGTGATACGCTGCCGCGCACCACGCCCTTGCCACCGGATGGTGGGCCGAGCGGACAATTCCTGTTCGAAAACCGCCCCGATGAGCGTACCCAGCACAGCCTTTACACGCAGGCGAAGTACAACATGGATGGCAAGGTGCTTGATCTGTCGTATCGCTACATGACCGACGACTGGGAAATCGACTCGCACACCGTCGATGTACGTTACCGTTGGCCCATTGGGTCTCGGAGTTACCTCGAGCCGCACGTGAGGTTCTATACGCAGTCGGAAGCAGAATTTTACCGCCTCAGCCTGGACAGCTCGCAAGACTTGCCAGCGTTTGCCTCCTCGGACTATCGTCTCGGCAACTTCGATGCAGTCACAGCAGGGCTGAAATATGGGTGGAAAACAAGAAACGGCAATGACATGAGCCTTCGAGTCGAATGGTACACGCAGTCCGGAACGGTTCCCGGTGACCAACTGATCGGCAATCAGGCCAAGCGTGACAACTACCCGGAGCTTAACGCCCTGATCGTACAATTTAGCTACAGGTTCTCGCGATAACGATGTCCGGCACCGGCAGCGCCGGACGTGAACTCGAGGTCGTTGCGACTGAGCACGGCTGGGCTGGCCGATTTCGGGCCATGGGGAGCCCGTGCGAGGTATTGCTGGAAAACGGGAACCGCAACCAGGCTTCGTCGACGATTGCCGCCGTTGCAGCGGAGGCCTGGCGGATCGAGGACAAGTTCAGCCGCTATCGCAAAGGGAATATCGTCGATCAGATCAATACGGCGAACGGTGCCGCTGTGTCGGTCGACGACGAAACCGCCGACTTGCTGGACTTCGCGACGACACTGCATAGCCTTAGCGGCGGGCGCTTCGACATCACTTCCGGCGTCCTTCGCGAAGTGTGGACGTTTGATGGCAGTGATCGGGTACCGGACGCGGCGTCAGTCGAGGCGGTGCTTCCCCGGGTAGGCTGGTCCCGTGTCCGGTGGGAGAGGCCAGACCTTATCCTTGCCCCGCGCATGGAGATCGACCTTGGCGGCATCGGCAAGGAATACGCCGTCGATCGTTGTATTGCCATGGTGCGGGGCTCGAAATGCGCACCGGGGCTTGTCAATTTTGGCGGAGATCTCGCTGTTTCCGGCCCGCCAACGCGACGCAGGGCATGGAAAGTCGCTGTCGAAGGCGTGCTGCCTGACGCCGCCGATCATTTGATTGATCTTCGACAAGGCGCCGTGGCCACCAGTGGTGACGCACGGCGATTCCTGGTCCGGGACGGCTTTCGCTACAGCCATATCCTGGACCCCGTCAGTGGCTGGCCTATCTCCAACGCACCCGCATCCGTGACTGTCGCTGCGGATACCTGCACGCAAGCCGGGATGACCGGCACGCTGGCCATGCTCGAAGGGGAACTTGCAGAGGAGTTCCTGGAACAGGAGGGCATACTATTTTGGTGTCGACGCTGATTTGAAATCACATAAGAAATATTCGATAACTTACTGGTTTATAATACCCAAAAAGCTTTCTTGCCATTTTCGACTCGACCATTTATGGTCACTGAGGTACGGGCGCTGGTGAGAGAATGAGAACTCCGTCCTTTAATGAAAGGCGAATCCCAATAATCATAAGCCGATGTTTGTCGACCTTCCGCAACAATTGATCCTCTTCGCAGCGGGTGCATTCGTGCTCGGCTGGCTGTTGTCGACCATCGTCAACAGTGTCCGTGCACGACGTCGTACGACAGAGCGGGACCCTCGAGACGTCAGGATTCGGGCACTTGAGGCTGAGCTGCGCATTGCACAAGGTGATTCCGGCAAGACACAGACCAAACTCAAGCGTCTGGAGGAAGAACTCAAGGAGACGACCGTCGGCCTTGAGCGCCGCGATCACGTAATCACCGAGCAGCAGTCCAAGATCGAGAAGATCCAGGCAGATCTCAAGGACTCTGTACTCAAAACGCGCGAGCTGCGCACTGAACTCGCCGAAAGGGCGACAGAAAACGTCCACGCCGAAGCCAAGATCCGGGAAGTCGAAACCGAGCTTTCAGTAGCCCAGGCGTCAACCGACATGATTGCCACGGGGATACTCGATTATCGTCTCTCTGCGGGCCAGGATGACGAGGAACGGAATCCAGCCAACGAGGATGAATCGGCCGGCGTCAGTAAAACAGCGAACTGAGTTGCCCAGACGCTACCTGTTCATCCTGGCGCTCGCATCCCTTTGCGCGTCCTGCGATCAATGGGACCTTCCCGTAGAAATTTCCTTTGTAGCAACCTGGAACGGTGACCCCATCGCCTGTGACAGTGCGACACCCGCGCTTACCGACCTGCGTTTCTATATAAGCGATCCACAGCTGCGCGACAGCGAGGGACGCTGGCACGATGTCCGTTTTGCGACCGAAATGTCTTGGCAAAACGACGCGGTGGCACTGATCGACCTGGAAAATGGCGAAGGTGAGTGCGTAAACGGCACGCCGGATGTGCTCTCGGACATGGTCGGCGTAGCGCGGGCCGGAGAATACCGTGGCCTTCGCTTCACGGTCGGCGTGCCTTTCAGCTTGAATCATGCAAACCCGATGACCGCGGGACCACCACTCGACGATCCCGCCATGCATTGGCATTGGCGCTCGGGATACAAGTTCCTGCGAGCTGGTATTCGGACTGAGAACGACGGCTTCTGGATTCACGTTGGCAGCACAGGCTGCGAGGGAACGGTCGGGCATGTCACCGGGTGCCGGTCCCCGAATCGCATCCAGATCGAGTTACCCGAATTTGCTCCCGGAGGGAGCGCGGTGGCGATTGATCTCGCGGCACTCGTAGCGGGCATCGACCTCGACGACGAGGTGCCTGGCGATTGTTCATCGGGGCCTGCTGAATCATCATGCACCGCACCGTTCGGGGCGCTTGGCATCAATCACTCGACGGGTAAACAAGAAGGCACGCAGAGCGTATTCTCCGTGCAATGAAGAAATTCATACTCGGCGTCGGCATGCTCGCGCTTATCGGCGTTGCCGCATGGCTAATGACAAGAGAATCGCCCTACGAGTGGGAGCTGCCGCCTGACGTGCCGGTTCCTGTTGTCCCCGCGGACAATCCGATGAGCAAAGCGAAGGTAGAGCTTGGACGCTGGCTGTTCTACGACAAGCGACTCTCCGGCAACGAGACGATGTCCTGTGCCAGCTGCCACATTCAGGCGCTCGCTTTCACCGATGGCAAGCCGCGTTCAATCGGATCAACTGGCGAGATACACCCCCGCAGCTCAATGAGCCTCGTCAACGTCGCCTATGCAAGCCGCCTGACATGGGCCAATCCATTACTCGATCGCCTGGAGGATCAGGCCCTGACGCCGCTGCTGGGGGATAACCCGGTCGAAATGGGCCTCGGCGGCTCGGAAGACCGCTTTGCCGACCTGCTTCGATCCGAGGAGCACTACAGCAGGCTCGTTACGGAGGCTTTTCCATCCGACGAAGATCCTCACTCCCTGTTGAACGGCGTTCGGGCGATAGCCGCGTTCGTGCGGACGATAACGAGCTATGACTCAGCGTACGATCGCTACATGGCAGGAGATACCTCGGCAATGAGTCCCGCCGCCGAGCGTGGCATGGCGCTGTTTTTCTCCGAGCGCCTCGAGTGTTTTCACTGCCATGGTGGCTTTAATTTCACCGACAGCACAACGCACGCGAACACGACTGCAGATCGCGTTGGCTACCACAACACCGGCCTGTTCAATATCGATGGCAACGGGGCGTATCCGAGTGACAACACCGGGCTCTACGATATGACCGGAGAACGCCGCGATATGGGACGTTTCAAGGCGCCGTCACTGCGCAATGTCGCGGTCACCGCGCCGTATATGCACGACGGCAGCGTCGCGACCCTGAATGAGGCGATCGACAACTATGCGAGAGGAGGGCGCTTGCTCGATGAGGGCCCTAATGCCGGTGATGGCAGGCTGAGTCCGTTCAAATCGGAATTTGTCGGTGGCTTCGAATTGTCTGCAGAGGAACGCGCGGACCTGGTCGAATTCCTCGGATCGCTGACCGACGACTCGCTGCTGACCGATGAGCGTTTTGCCGATCCGTTTCTCGACTAGTCGGCCCGCACCACCAGGTCGAATCGGGACCGGCGCCACACCAGGTAAAGCAGCACAAACCACACCTGCATGAGAACCGCGGAGATCCACTCAATTCGGTTCTCGAAATTATTAAGTGGCGACATGACGGCTTTCTGAGCAAAGTTGAACAGGCCGAGACCAAACGGCGTAACGATGACCCAGAACATGGCGCGTTGCAGCCGTGATCGCTCAAGTGCCAGCGTCAGCGCCAGTTGCGCTACGGCCGTACCGAGGAAATAGAAATAAATGCCGTAACGACGCATTACCTCGTAGAACGGATCATTGCTTGCCAGGTAAGAGATATAGATGATCAAAGCGATGGCCCCGATCACGCCCGCGACCAGAATGGTCCTGTCAGTCCTGGTCCCTGGCTTTATTGAACGCAGCCAGTGTGCCGCGAAGTACCAGGTAAGCACGAGCCAGGCCGAATGCGGCAGCATGACAGCCCGGAAAAGCCTGTCGCCGGGCGGATAGCGCCCGGTGGCACTTATGGACGTGCAGCCGTCGAAGTAGGGAATGCAAGAAGGCAGGTTGCCGTGTTCGACACCCACCCAGTACGCAATATTGATGCCGACTAACGGCAGTATCGCCGTAATCAGCGGCAGTCCCCTGATAAACATGGAAGCAGCATAACCGATGCGTATCTGCTATTTCATCGCAAACACAACAAGTAGGTTGCCGCCTGCTTTCCAGATGGTGTATGGTGCCGTCCCAACCAGTCAATGAAAATGAAGGCGTTCCTCGACGCACTCATACACGGCAGCCCCAGAGGCGGTGTCTTTGACTGGCCAGCCTGCTAGGCGACCAAGTCCGCAAGCGCGCTACAGCAAGGATGCCGTTCGCAAACCCCGATAGTTCATATTGACCAAAGTCTGGTGCAATTGGACCAGATTCGCGTGCCGCTTCGAGACACCATTGGCTGACAGAAACTCGAAGGAGTGCGCCATGAGAATGCTCGGCATCATACTTGCCGTAACCGTCGTAACAGCCATAACTGGCTGTATTACAAACAGTTATTCCGAAACTATGGCCGCGGGCTACGTTCCGACGGAGCCACGATCCTGTTCGACAAGGCTGTCGGACAGTAACCAGGCGCACCTCCATGAACTGAATTCGAGCGAAATCCGCCTGGTCAATTGGAATATCCAGAAAGGCGGTGATCCGGACTGGACCACGGACCTCGAATCACTGATGGGCGAGCCCGATCTGATGGTTTTCCAGGAAGCCGCCGTCGAATCCAGTGACTGGGAGACTGTTGGCAACACGCATTATCGGTCGTTTGCGCCGGGCTTTCGTACCTTACGTTCCATGACCGGCGTGATGACGCTCAGCGCAGCGGAGCCGCTCGCCCAATGTAACCTGGTGAGCCGCGAGCCCTGGTTGGGCTCACAGAAGGCGACCGTGATCACGGAGTATGGGCTGACTGAGACGGATCGAACCCTGTTGGTCGTGAACATCCACGCCATCAACTTCACCTTCGGTACGCGCGACTTCGAAACGCAAATTCGACGTGCACTGGAGTCGATCAGTGCGCACGATGGCCCGATATTGTTGTCAGGTGACTTCAATACCTGGCACCTGGGCCGAATGGAGAAATTGCAGAAAATGCTTGCTCCGCGTGGCTTCGTCGCCCTGGAATACGATGTGGATCATCGAAAACGGGCGTTTGGGCAGGCTCTCGACCATATTTACGTGCGTGGCTTGCACCCCATCGAGGCGACGACCAGCCAGGTCATTACGTCGGACCACAATCCCATGTCCGTGCGGCTGCGCCTCGATACTGACGATAGGCTTACTTCGGCATACTCACTCGGTGGCGGAGGAAATTGATGATGAAACACTTGATCCTACTGTCGATATTGCTGGCGTTTGCACCGTCGATCGCACGAGCAGATCAGACCGCCGCAGAAATTGATTATCTGCTGACCACAATCGGCCACAGCGACTGCGTGTTCGTCCGCAACGGCAAGGAGTACGATGCGGAAGACGCGGAAGCGCACCTGCGTATGAAATATAAACGCGGTAAGCGGTATGCACCGACGACAGAGAAATTCATTGAACGTCTGGCAAGCAAAAGTTCGATGAGCAAAAAGCCGTATTTCATTGAGTGCACCGACGATGAGCGCGTACCGTCGGGACAATGGTTAACGCAACTGCTGAATGAATATCGCAGTGGAAACCAGTCCTAGTAGGGACGAAAGGGAGTAGGGCGAATGGAGTCGAACCGCCTCAATACGTCAGTTCGACTCCACTCATGATGCGTCTATCTAAGCTTGGCACCTCGTCTTAGCTTTCCGTCGTAGACGCGCGACACGTCGCAGTCGAATTGATCGCCAACAAGTTCCATTCTCTCGCGCCATAACCCGCCATTGCCCACGAGTTCCAAATCAGCGCCAAGTGACGCATGATTCGGATGAAGGCCGAGCAATTTGAAGTCAAATCCACTCTCACCACCGCCGCCGTACGTAGGCCACCATTGATACATTCCACTCTTTGAACCATTGTCGCCCAGCAGCTTCGCCCAGGCCGATAGTCCTGCAACAACCGTGTCGTACGTGGCGCCTTCCTTTATCGAGCAGTTGGTGAAAGTCATGACACCCACACCCTGGGGCCCGGCGTCATTATCGGGCGGCAATTTGTAGGCTCGCGACACGAATCCGAGGTGGCCGTTGCAATCGAGTACCTTGCCGAATTCAGCCATTATGGCGCCGCCGGTCGCATGGTAATTGTCTCGCCCCTTGCCCATCGCATTGCCGTCTGTCCATGCGCCCAGCCAAAGGACGTCAAAATCCTGCTCGTCCGTAAAGTACTGGGGTGTCAGCGTCCACGCCGCATAGTTGTCGGCTTCACTTTCGTCCATATACGCGCTCCATTTGCCCGCAACGGCATCAAGGTCCGACGCCCCATGACCTTCATTGTAATTACACGCCCAAAGTTCGGTCGGCACAAACTTGGCTAGTCGATCGTCATCCTGCGCCTGGACATGACCGGCGCTGACAAGCGTGAGTATTCCTGCTGACAATATCGTGATTATCAATCTGCTCATGACTCGTTTCCCCTTGTTTTTTGTTTCATAAATGCGCTGCGGAAACCCGGCGGTCTTGTCGTCCTTCGGGAGGTCTTCCAGTACTTCCCCGAGGAAGCGAAGACCCGTTGCCAGGCATCTTCAATGTTGGCTACGTTTAGCGCCTCTTATTATGTTGATTCGAAAGTGTAGGTATTTATACGTATAAATACCAATCAACAATAAATAACATCACCTATGCCTGGCAACCTACTGATTCGCAATCGATTATCCTCGATACTCGCTCGATGGCCCGCGCCAGCCACAGATAGTGGGCAGACGCCGGACATGAACGCATAAAGGCGGTGTAATTCACAAAGCAGCCGCCGTAGGCGCCAGGCAGAGATCAGGGGATAACCCCATTGCCAACTAATGGCCCAGAATTGGGCGGTGTGAAGTGCTTGAACTTCCTCACTGCTGAGAGTTTGGCCGATTCTCAATCGTGTCGTAGTTGGCATCTAGGGGCCCACGAAATTATTTCAGGGCACTCTCGTGGCCGGCAGAATCCACAGATGTATGCTCCATAGATCATCGTTACGACTTTTCGTGTGATGAATTCGGATCTACGCCAAGGCCGCGAACGCAGTTTTGCTGGGTTCGTTTCGGCCAGTTACTGATGTTTGCAACAGTTACGCGGGCCCTGGCGATAGATGCCCGCCGCAAATTGGGGCTCGTTATTAGGCCATGCGCATAGTTTTACGGGTGAGGAGTCTAGTTTGTTGCCTGATAGGCGCCCGGTTTCAGTTGGTCGGACAACAAAAGGGGGGCATCTACTAAATACCCCGATCCGACCAATAACTCTAATTTAACATAATATACATTATGCGCATATTGGGAGATTCGTTTGCTTCGTGCGCGTCCTATGCTCTGGCACGAGCGCGGTATCTCCTGCCCTTTATTGGCCGATCACTCAGCTGCCGTAACGCTGTCGATACGTGTTTATTCTGCACGGCGACATAGCTGACGTTATCCGCCAGGTCGATCTTGCCAACGGCGTCTCCGGGGATACCGCCTTGCGCTGTCAAAGCACCCAGCAAATCACCGGGACGTAGTTTGTTTTTACGGCCGCCGCTGATCTGAATTGTGGTCATCAACGGTACGAGTGTTTCATCACCGCGTCTTGCATCGGGAATACCGCGTTGCTGAATGAGCGCATCCGGTAGCGACTTCTCAATTTCTTGGAGTCGCCACATCTCGCGTTCCTCAACAAGACTGACCGCGATGCCGGTTTTCCCGGCACGCCCGGTTCTACCGATGCGGTGGACATACACCTCGGGTTGTTGCGGCAATTCGTAGTTGAAGACCGCATCGATATCTTTTACGTCCAGTCCACGGGCCGCAACATCAGTGGCAATAAGCACACTCGCGCTCCGATTTGAGAAACGCACCAGGACCTGATTTCTCTGTGCCTGGTCGAGATCCCCGTGGAGTGCTATCGCAACAATCTTCTCAGACTGCAGATGCCTGGCAACCTCAGCGCAATCGACCTTGGTGTTACAAAACACGAGGTTGAGCGCCCCACCCCACGCTCGCAACGTCCGCACCAGTTCAACGTTTCGGTTATCGCGAGTTACGGAACACCATGTCTGCGTGATCTGCGCGGGCAGCTCGTCGTCGGTAACGTCGACCGTTCGCGGCTCGAACTGCACTCGCCTGCTGATACCAGCGATCGCCTCGGGATACGTTGCGCTGAACAACAGCGTCTGCCGCTTCGGGGGAAGGTACGCCAGGATCGCGTCGATCTCATCCATGAACCCCATATCCAACATTCGGTCTGCCTCATCCAGTACGAACGCATGTAGCGAACCCAGGTCAATACTGCCGCTGCGTAAATGTTTGTGCACGCGTCCTGGTGTGCCGACAATGATGTGAGGACTACGTTGCAGCGACGCTGTCTGATCGCGTAACGGTGCACCTCCGCAAACACTCATGACCTTAATGTTCGGTATCGACCGGGCTAGTCGGCGGATTTCTCGGGCGACCTGGTCAGCCAGTTCTCGCGTGGGACATAACACCAGCGCTTGTACCCTGAACGATGAAAAATCCAGCCTATTGAGAATGCCGAGACCAAAGGCGGCTGTCTTTCCGCTGCCCGTCTTCGCACGCGCCAACACATCTGCACCAGCGAGCAGCAACGGCAGAGACTCGGCCTGCACCAGAGTCATCTCGACATAACCGAGATCGGCAAGATTGTCGAGTAAGTCGGGTTTCAGATTGAGATCGCTAAAACGCTTGGAGGAATGCAAGATTTGCTACTTCGCAGTGCTTTGAACCAGAGCGGAACTCTAGCACTAACCGCGAGGCACGTTCCGTATCTTAACTTTTGACACACCCATAGTGCCCTTCTCCAAGTGGCAAGTGGCAAGCACCGGCCGGAAGTTTCTGTTCGACATCCCGAGCATCGACTCGAGATCTGCTACTGAATGTCTACGTGATACTTACGTCCAACCAGATGACTGATGGAGTGCGACATGTTTGAGCGAGTCAAGAGAGGTGACGACGCGGGCGAATCGCCGGATACAAGCCGGCCCGAATCCGACAAATCCTTTGGAGCCCTCAGGTCCAAAGCGACCAGCCGCAGCAACGAAATGGCTGTTATCGGCAGTTCTATCCACATTAACGGTGATCTTCGTGGCGACGAGGATCTACGCATTGAAGGCAACGTGACCGGCACCGTCGAACTCAAGAACAGCGTCCTGACTATTGGCAAGGAAGGCAAAGTTACGGCCGGCGTATACGCCAAGTCCATTGCTGTCGACGGTGAGACCAAGGGTGACCTGTACGCGACCGAACGCGTGAGCATCCACGTCAATGCCCGTGTCCAGGGCAACATCATCGCCCCCAGGGTCAGCATCGAAGAGGGAGCGCACTTTAAAGGTTCAATCGAGATGGATCCGGCCGCCGTGGAAAAAGCGCTGGGAAAAACGACGGCGAGTATTACCGATAAATCGGTCGCTCAGAGCAAGTCCGCTAATACAGCCGACACTGGGATCGCAAGTAAAAAACCTGGGAAGGAAGCCGACACGAAGGTGATCCCGCCGGCCAAGTCAGCATAACGGACGTGCTGGCCTCCCTGCGTCGGACGAGGAGTCCCGGGGTGCCACCGAATGCGCCGGTGGCATTTCACGCACCCCTGTTTCACGATCTCGTCAGCGAACTGGGCGCAAACGAGCGGCATGTCGTTCTCGACCTCGGTGCTGCGTCAACCGCGATGCTGGCGCTGCTGGGCCGTTCGCGTTGCCGCGTGGAAATTGCGGACCTCGCACATTTCGGCGGTATCGACCGGCTGAACACAACAGAACCGGGCCCTGCACTTCCAAATGCGATCAACGCCATGCTGCCGAACCGACTACCGGATGACGCTTTTGACCTGGTGTTTTGCTGGGATTTACCGAACTACCTGACGCTAGACGCCTTGTCGACACTGATGGATGCGATCGCGCATCGCGCCCGCACCGGCGCAGTTGCACATGCCTTGATCTACTATGCCGAACGTGACATGCGTGATCATCCTGGCCGCTACGTGCCGACCGCGGACGGTGATGAGCTGATTGATTACGGCGCCACGAACGCAGCGATCGCGGCCCCTCGCTATTCGCCCGAAGACCTGGACAAGGGCATGGGTCGTTTCGTACTTGACCGCGCACGGCTCCTGAGCAACGGCATGCAGGAATTCCTCTTTAGGCTTTAGGCCCGGGTGAACTCGGCTTCAGGGCACTTAGCGACCCCTCGGTTTAACGTTGGAACACCTACCGTGCCAACGGCCGCCTCCGGACTTGCCGCTACCCGTCGTCTTGTGGTGAACTTTCGTAATGAACGTTAGTGCTCGATTCATTTGGTTGTTGACAGGCCTGGTCGCACTCGCCATGGGTGCCGTTGGCGTGGTACTGCCATTGTTACCGACAACGCCATTCCTGCTGGTCGCCGCTTTTGCGTTTGCTCGGTCCTCAGAGCGCATGAACAGAT
>JBFFOS010000083.1:0-12217 GCA_041574375.1 Woeseiaceae bacterium | reverse complement strand
GTAGCGGTAATCGGCGTTCAGCGAAAAGATCGGCGTCAGCCACCATGCCACGCCAAGCGATGCGATATCCATTTCACCGCCCTCGACGAGACCATCGCTCAGATCGATGGAAGACCAGCGCGCGCTGAGCTCCAAGGCGCCCTTTCCGCCCTGGTACACCGATCGGGACACCGGAACCCCGCCGAAGGTCCCATTTTTCTTACTGTAGGGGCGCATCTCGCCGGTAAGCACCCAGGACCCGGCAACCCAGTAGCCGTCGAAATTCGGGTTGTTGAAGCCCGGGCTGTCCACTCCCGTGCGGGTGTATTCGGAGGCCAGCCAGAATGAGCCTCGTCGCCAGCTCAATTCGGCGTTCCACGATTGGAGCCGCTTGGCCGGCAGCATCGGGGATGCCTGCCCGAACCCCGTATCCACGAAGTCCGGGGCGTTATTGAACTCTGGCTCGGTGCGATAGCGGAAGCCCTCCTCAGCATTGGAATACCGGTAGCCAAGTCCAACGTGCAGCAGACTGCTGTCGTCGTCGGTCCGTAGTGGCGCCCAAGTCACTCTGCCGACGTACTGCGTGGCGCTCTCGTCAAAGTCCTGGTTCGCCTCGATCCAGTCATTGAATACGCCGACAGCCCAGGTCATGTAGCGGGATGGTCTGCTCCCGTTCCAGACAATTCCGACGTTGCGCGACGGCAGCATCGCATCTGCTGCGGCACTCCGCTCCTGCATGTGGTTGTAGAGCATCGACTGTACGCGCTCACCGGAGATAGGCTCTTTTTGCTTGCCGATACTTAGCACCGAATCCGCGACGAAAGGAATATCAATGCGCCAATCGAACCACGAGAAGTCGTCAAACCCCTCCTCGTTGAAGCCTTTATCGAAGGCGTTAGTCGCACCGAAGATTGTGTATACCCAGGGCTTATCGAACATATTCAATGTGCCGATGACCCCGAAACGGAGCCCGCGAATCTCGCCTCCGTCAAATTCATCCACATTGCCGACCTGGCCTTCACTGGCAGCATTCTGCGAAAACCAGTTCATGCGATCGACGACGAGGCCAGCAGTGAAGAGACCGGAAATATGTTTTGTCTCGAAACGATTCCATTTGCTGGTATCGGCGTAGCTGAGCGGCACGGCCAGCGGCGGCGGCGTGTAGGCAAGCCAGCCGGTCGATCGGACCTGCTCCTCCGTCCCCGCTTCCTCTTCCTCTTCAATTACCTGCACCAACACGTTTTTTACGACACGACCGTCGTGTATCGCGAAAGAAGCGTACTTCTTCGTATCGAGCAGAATCTCGAAATTCTCACGTGGATCAGCGATCAGTATCATGAAATTGGGTGGCGCGCCGATCTCGAGATTGCCGATGATGAAGCCCGCATTCGCGTTGACGACCTCGTCCACGCCCTCGCCCGGTATCCTGTCCTCGGTGATGATCTCGAGCTTGCCATCGCTTATCAGCAGGCTGACCATGCGATCCGGCACCTTGCTGCCCGGATCGAGCAACGTCGCGTTTCGAATCAGTATGTCGCGGGGTTCACTCGTTTCCTGAGCGTGCGCGAAGCCGAATACCAGGGGCGCGATTACGGCTAATAGAAATTGCAGTCGGCATCGCGCATTCAGCATATTCATGTCCTGTCTCGCCGCTGAGATCATTCGTCGCACGCCGACTGTTCGAAACAAACGGTGTCGCCACCAAGCGGAACACGACCGGTTTTGTCGAGGATACCGGACAGAAGCAAATGGGCGATGCCCACGCCGTCCCCATCAACGGTGACCAGCGTCACGTGATCGGCAGAACGACCGGCCTTCGGGAACTGTTCCCCACCCGTCGTTGCGAGGCGAATGTGGTCACGCCCATATCGTTCTTCGTAACCGAATGCCTGCACGTGACCGGTGAAAACCGTGTATGGCCGGTCGGTTAGCGCTGCTTCGATCGCACTGAAAGTCTCCTCTCCCTCCCTCTGCCAGGCCGGCTTGTGCAGGAACAGGAAGGTCCAGTGGACATCCGGATTGTTCGCGATCGCCTCCTGGAAATAGGCCGATTGCTCGGGCCCGATCGTGCCGACGCTGCGTTCGGGGAGACTTGCGTACTCGGTCCTTGCGAACACCTCGGGCCCTTCGGACTTATAGATCGCGATCGCCTCATTGCGTAGCTCGAAGATCTCCTGCATGCGTTCCGGTGTGTTGTCCTCTGTATCGAATACGAGAAACAGCACGTTCTTATAAACGAAATGGTAGTAGCGGGGACCGTGCCGTGACTCCCAGGCTTGCCGCAGCATCTCGCCCGTCAGGTCGTGGTTGCCGCCGGCATAGAACACTGGTGCCCTTGCCAGCATCGCGCGCTCGTCGAACGAATCCCACTCGGCCGCCAGCCCGGCCTCGTCTTTCGAGTCGCCCTCGATCAGGTCGCCAACGTTCATGATCAGCTCAGGCCTCAACAGGTTGAGTTGCGCAACGGCTATCTCGAAAACTGCATCGCGCTCCCCACCCGTCAGATCGGCGAACACGGCGAACGTAAATTTGTCGTCGTTCGCATCAAACTCCTCGTGGGTCCATGGCCGAGCGTCACCGCTGAGGCGATGATCGATCGAATGATCACCATCGGTTGCGTCAGAACCCGAGCAGGCAGCCAGGCTTATGGCCAGGCTGCCTGCGACCAGAAATGAAGTAATAAATCTCAACGCGGACTGCCGTTCAGCTTCCCGCGATGGACTCGAACTTCGCCAATTCCGTATCAAGCGCCGCACGAAACTCTGCGATGGCGGCGTCAATCTCGTCTGCGGTCATTGTGTAGACCTCACGCAATGGCTGGTTGGGCGGCCCCTCGGTCGTTTCCATGATGTTGTGCAAGGTCACGAACTTGGACAGCGGTTTCGTCGGTTCGCTGATGATCTGCACCAGCGTGCGGCCGGTGGCGACCATGCCGGCGATAAACTCCTGGCTGAGGTCGTGCACAACCTGCGCCTGCGCCTTGAGTTCGTCCGATGCACTGTCAGACTCAATTGTGTCGGCGACGGCGGCCTGTGCCGCCTGCGCATCCAGGACGGCCTCCACACCTTCGGTAGCTTTAGCGTGCAATGCCAGCCAGAACGCACCCTTCTCATCGGTCTCTGCGCGCGTGTACGTTTCGTTCGGGTTCATATTGAGCTCGAATGACTGCGTCTGGGATTCACCATTCACGGTCAGCCGAACTTGGTAAGTACCCGGTTTTGCGATGGGATTGATCAACACCGGCGGGACACCCGGAATCGCTGGGACCGACGGGTAGCGCATGTCCCAGATGAACCGGTTCAGTCCGCGGCTAACGGCAGCGTTCGGTCGGCCGGTGACCAGGTCCTGCTCATAACCACGGTTATCGAAACTCAAAAAGCGCTCTGTCGGGATTTCGTCGTGCGAAAATTCGCGCACGACATTTCCATCTGCATCGAGGATTTCCAGGCTGACCTTATCCGCATCATCGCGAAGCAGGTAGTAGATGATTACGCCCAACGGTCGCGCGTCACCGGCGTCGATGAAGTCACGTCGCCGCTCACCATTGACGATGCCACGTTCGTAGAATGTGTAGCCGGCTTCTGAATTCCTTACGAAGAAATATTTCTCGTCAGACGGCGGCCCGCCACCGTAGTCAATCCACCAGTTATAGCCGAAGCGATAGTGATCCGAAGGCTCGAACAAGTGTGCGGTCGAGGCTGCCATCTCTTCCGAGTACTGGCGTAGCGGTGCAATGTCATCGAGTATCCAGATACCGGCACCGTGCGTTGCAACAACGACATCGTTGCCCTTAATTTCAATGTCATGAACCGGCAACGGCGGCATGTTGAGATTCAGGCGACGCCATTCGGCGCCGTCGTCGATCGAAACATGAATGCCGGTCTCCGTGCCCACGAACAGCAGGCCCTGGCGCTCGGTATCTTCACGAATCGTCCGGGTAATCTCGTCCTGCGGGAACGAGCCATCGATCCGCGTCCACGTGGCGCCGTAATCGCTGGTCTTCAACAAATACGGCGAATAGTCGTCGGCCTTTCGATAACGCGTGATCGCGATATAGGTCGTCGCCGGATCATGCGGCGAGATCTCGATCTCATATATGGCCGAAAGCTCTGGAAGATCCGGAGGCGTGACTTCCTGCCAGCTACTACCACCGTCGCGGGTGATATGTAGGCGCCCGTCGTCCGTTCCGGCCCAGAGCAGTCCCTGCTCATGCGGCGACTCTTCCAGCCGATGAATGGTCGAAAAAATCTCCTGACCGAAGTATTCGGGCAACCAGGGCGAGCCCGCGACCTGCATTTTGTCGGTCATGTTGTGGGACAGGTCGTCGCTGATAACCTCCCAGGTCATGCCTTCGTCTTGTGACTTGAAAACGACGTTGCCACCGAAGTAGATCGTATTCGGGTCGTGCGGGGAAACAAGAAACGGTGCCTGCCAGTTGAATCGATACTTGAACTCCGATGCAGGTGTTCCGAAAAGAATCTCCGGCCACACCGAGCGTGTTTCAGTCTGGCCAGTCTTGAGATTATTGACGGTAAAATGTGCTGCTCCGCCGTAAGCCGCGCCCGTCGTCAGCTGGTATGTGATGTTCGGATCGCCCGGCTTCGGCAGGAGACGTCCTGTCTCGCCGCTTCCGAGGAAATCCGTCATATGCAGCGGAATGCCACCCCACCGCGAGGCACTCGGCACACTGTAAGCGAGCAGATCCTGTGAATTCGCGTAAACCCGATATGGGAACTGGTCGTCCGTATCGACGCGATAGAACTGCGTTCCGCTCTGATTTGCGAACGTCGACCACGTCTTGCCGCCAGTCAGCGAAACGACGGATCCACCATCACAGGTCACGATTATACGGTTCGGGTCATCCGGATCGATCCAGATGTCCTGGAAATCGTCCTTGGCGGAAGGCTCGAGGATCCATGATTCGCCGGCATCGACCGAACGCCATAACTTGTTACCCGGAACCCATACATGGTCAGCATTATTGGGGTCGGCATACACATGATAGAAGTAGAACGGCCGTGCTGTAATGTTCGCGTCCGTCGACACCAGGCGCCACGAGTTACCTTTGTCGTCGGATCGGTACAGACCCTGCTGAGACTCGGAATCGATCAGCGCGTAAACGCGGTTGCTGTCATCCGCGGACATTGTCAGGCCCACGCGGCCCATCATGCCTTCGGGCATGCCTTCGTTTCCTGAGATTTCCTCCCAGGTGTCGCCACCATCACGCGAGCGCCAGATACCGCTGTCCGGACCGCCGGTCTTGGCGCCCCAGGCCTTGCGCTCGAATTCCCAGAGCGCGGCAAACAACAGGTTTGGATCGTTCGGGCTCATGATCAGGTCGATAGCACCCGTTCCTTCGTTCTTGAACAGGACGCGCTCCCAGGTCTCACCACCGTCTTGTGTGCGGAATACGCCCTTCTGGTCATTGGGACCGAACGCGTGGCCCATCGACGCGACGTAAACGATGTCCGGGTTGTGGGGATGTATTCGGACACGGGCGATGTGCAGTGAGTCGTCCAGGCCGATGTGCTGCCACGTAACGCCGCCATCGACCGATTTGTACATGCCGTCGCCCCAGGAGACGCTTTGCCTGAGCTGTGGTTCGCCGAGGCCCACGTACATGATGTTCGGGTCCTTCTCGTAGATTGCCATCGCGCCGACGGATGCGTAGTTGAACTGCCCGGCACCGACCTGTTCCCACGTCATTCCGGCGTCCTCGGTTTTCCAGAGCCCGCCGGAGCTGTGCCCGAAGTAGAAGACCATCTTCTCGGTAGGGTGCCCGACCACCGTCGTGCCGCGTCCGCCGTTGAAAGGACCTACGTTGCGCCACTCGAGCGCTTGCAGTTGCAGCTCGGCGGTTGCCGCGCCAGCATTGGCCTGGGCGGTAGCACTATCAGAACCGGCCCGTGCTGATTCGCTGGGCGACTCAGCCGGTGAACAGGCTGAAAGTGCGAAAAGCACGGCGAGAAAACTAGCTGCTGCTTTTGATTTTAGCGACATGATATTCATATTCGTGCCCCAAATTGAGCTTGTTGTGAATTGCCTTGGGCTAGCGCCAGCCCAGGGTCAGAATTGAAAGACGAATCTCTACATGATGTCCTTGACGGCGTCCTTGCAAAGATCGCGGAGCGTTGCTTCACAAGATGTTTTTGTATACGTCACCGTCTTTCATTATCAATTTGAACTTATCCTGGTACTCATTGAGAATTTCAATGTTATCAAGCGGATTGCCATCAACGATGATCAAGTCGGCATATGCGCCAGCTTCTATGACGCCGAGGCTCCCGTACTTGTATGGATTCATGCCACCCGACCAACTCAAAACTTCCGCGGCGTTCGAGGTGCCCATCTTCATGATTTCGTAAGGCGTGAACCCTGCCCTGGCCATCCAGACCATGTTGTCGGCCTGCCGGGTGTTATAGGCCGGGCCAAACATGTCGCCGCCGGTGACGATCAATAGATCGTGCTTGCGTGCCCACTCAAACATCTGCGCTGCGCCCTTGTTGACTGACGCTGCTTTGGCTTTTTGGTCGGGACTGAAAAAAGTAATTGACTCCGGGTCACCAAAAGCCTCGAGTGACATCACCGCTTGTGCTGACAAAGCGACGCCTTCCCTCTTCATTCGCTTAATCGTCTTTTCAGACACCAGGAAGTTGTGCTCGATGGTGCGCACGCCAGCGTCTATAGCGCGATTGACCGAACGATCATGATAAGCGTGAACCGTGACGTACGTACCATAGTCCTTGGCAACCTCGACGATAGCCTTTAGCTCTTCTTCCGACATCTGTGTCGTGTGAATGGGGTCGAATTCGCTGGCGACACCACCGCCGGCCATTACCTTGATCTGGGTTGCGCCTGCGCGCAGGTTTTGGCGTGCAGCGCGCCGAGCTTCTGTTACACCGTCAACAATGTAACCAAAGCCGTGACGTTCGAGATCGTCTACCCGGCCGGGTACATCATTGAAACTACCGGTGTCGGCATGGCCGCCAGTCTGGCTAAGGAAGCCACCAGACGCGAAGATGCGAGGGCCTTTTAGCAGACCATTGTTAATGGCCTTGGCGATTCCCAGGATATTACAGCCAGTATCGCGTGCCGTCGTGAAACCTTGGTCCAGGTACTGCATCATGGACACATGTGCACGTGCACCCATGGCCATCTGGTCATAGGCATCACGACCGACCAGCATTCCTTCCTGAATGCAAAAGTGCGAGTGCATGTCGATGAGGCCCGGGATTGCGGTGCCCCCGTTACCGTTGATTACCGTTGCGCCTGCCGCCGGGATATCCGCCGCAACCTGCGTAATAATATTGTCTTCGATGAGGATGTCGGCAGCAACTCGCTCTTCACTGGTTCCATCCCAAACCATAACGTTCGTAATCAATACACTCGCAGGTTTGTCCTGCGCCATTGCCAGCGTCGACAGCGCGAGCAGCGCACTTGTACATAGTATTTTCAGGTAATTCGATCTTCTGAGCATTTTTATATTCCTCTCGTTATCAATTATCGGTGACTCTTTCGAAACTGCTGTGGTGATTGCCCGGTCCAATTCTTGAAGGCCCGGGAAAAGACGGTGGGATCTGCAAAGCCGACGGCTTCCGCGATCTCGGCAACCTTGCGGTCCGTATCAACAAGCGCTCTCGACGCTTTGTCCGTGCGCAGCTTTGTGATCTCTTTCGACAGGGTCGTTCCCATCTCGCGTAGCTCGCGCGACAGTCGGCGCCGGTCATGACCGCAGATCTTTGCGGCCTTGTCGGCGGTCAGAGCGCTGTCGTGCAGATGCGGGCCGAGGGCGGATCGCAGCGAGTCCAGCAGCGACCGGGGCATTTCGACGGACGGCTCTTCGTTCAACCTTGTTTTGAATTGTGATTTGTCGAAGGTTTTGAACAACCATTGCGTGGGAAACCTGACTCGCACGCCCGACCTGCCGCCTTTGGCGATTCTGTAAGAGTCGTTACTGGGAGGGATGCAAAGCGGATCGGCCACGGTGAACAAGACATTCGACGGTTCCCAGTGATCGCGAGTGGCGTGTTTCAGCAAGCGAAGCATGAGCCCCATGTAAAACGCGTCGATTTGCCCGGGCCGAAATGCGGGCTTCACGACGCGATCGAAACCGAATGTCGATCGTTCGCCCTCCGTCGTGATGTAAAAATTGGTTGCCGTAGAGTGTTCGGCTGCGTTTACCGCGAACATGGTGAGCAACTCGCCAACGGTTCTCGCGCTCTCGGCGGCCGCGATGATAGGGTCCCAGTCCGACAAGTCGAGTTCGCTGCCGACAGCGTGGCCGAGGTAGGGGTCCGCAGCCAGCACAGCCGATTTCTGTATTACTTTATACACCGAGTTCGATGCAACGAAGAGATCCTTTGATGCAGGTACGTCTGTCGGCAACGCAAGATCCTTCAGCATGGGCCGCGGGTCGATACGTCGACGACGGAGCTCCAGCAGGAACGGATTAATTGCGCTCAAGCGAATAAGTGGCAGATTGCTTGTCATATTATTGCCCACCCCGAAATTATGTTCAGCGGAGGGACCCTCAAAATAGCAATGCCCTGCACGCCATTCTTGGCATTTTTATCAAACGAAAAGAGATTCTATGACAAAATTGCCAAGTTTCTATGTCAAGGAGGCCATAAGCTATCGCCTTCTAGAAACAAATCTGACACGAATATGGCAATTCTGATGAGGCTGACAGTTTTAGTATTTGGGCTGTCCTTTCTGGCAGTCGCCGCTACCGCGCAGGATACCTCTGGCCCCGGTTTCGGCGGCCCCGATGCGGTCGAGAACCAGGTCGAATCCGATTTTGGCGAGACCTGGGATACGTGGAAGCAGGAGCTCAAGGACGATCTCGGCCTGGTGCTTAGCGTCGACTACACGGCTGTCTTGCTGACGGCTAACGAGACCTTCGACGACAAGAATGGTGCCGGCGGCATCGCGCGTCTCTTCGGCACTTTCGATCTGTTCAATGTCGAGAACGGCACACTCGTTTACAAGTTCGAACACAGGCATGCCTTCGGCAGCGTATCGCCGTTCGATTTCTCCCTGGGGCAGATCGGCTACGTCGGCCTGCAGGAACCGGCTTTCAACGACACCAATTTTCGCACCCAGAACCTGTACTGGCGCCAGCGCATGAACGGCGGCCGGTCGGTGCTGATTGCCGGCATCCTCGACGTCACCGACTACCTCGACGCCTTTGCGCTCGCGAGCCCCTGGCTGCATTTCATGAACTTCGCGTTCAGCACGGGCAGCGCCACCATCGGCCTGCCGAACGACGCGGCCGTCGGCGTCGCCTACGGCACCATGCTGACGGATAGTTTCTACCTGATCGCCGGCATCACCGACACGAACGGCGATCCGTCGGATCCGTTCAAGGGCTTCGACAACTTTTTCAGCGATAACGAGTACTTCACAAGCATCGAGATAGGCTATACGAGCTCGCAAGAGCGCATCATCTTCGATAACTACCACCTGACGTTCTGGCACAAGGACCGACAGGACGCTGCAAATGTGCCGTCGGGCTGGGGCGTCAACTTCTCGGCCTCGCGCTACCTGAATGACAACCTGATGCCATTCTTGCGCGGCGGCTACACGGAAGATGCTGGCTCGCTATTGGAAGCATCGATCAGCGGCGGCATGGGTTACCAAACGGAAGCGTTCGACGGTCTGCTGGGTGCCGCCGTGAACTGGGGCCGCCCGAACGACGACACCTTTGGTCCGGATCTCGATGACCAGCTGGCGGTCGAGGTATTCTACCGAGCGTCACTCGGCAAACGCTTTGCCGTGACGGTCGACGTGCAGTACATCCAGGACCCGGCCATTAACCCCTTCGAGAGTTCCATCTGGATGTTCAACCTTAGGGGACGCGTCGCGTTTTGATGAGGGGCTGGCAATGTTGCGTTCATTCTTTCCACTGCTCGGTATGTTGTTGCTCGCGCAGCCCTTGCAGGCTCAGGATGACGAGCGCAGCCAGGCAGACTATGAGGACAAGCCGGGGTTCGGCGGGCCGGAAAGCGTAACCGAGCAGCTCAAACACGCTGACGAGTTACGCGAGACAATGTACGACTGGCCTGTCTTCGACGGCTATTTGGACTGGAAGAAGCAGATCAAGGAAGACTATGACGTTTCCTTTGGCCTGCACTTTTATGGCCTTTACCAGAAAGCGTCGGATAGCCTGCCGGGCCGCGACGATGACGCGATGGGCAACGTCTTCCGCTTCCTCGGCAACTGGACCGTGTTCGAGAAGGATAACGGCAATCTCGGCCGCATCGAGTGGCGTGTCGAGAGCCGCTCCGACTGGTTCGGGCTGCAGGCACCGGGTTCGTTGGGCGGGGCGACGGGCACCACCGCGCTGGTACCTGGGTTCGGATATTCCGACAACTTCGACATGGATCTAGCGGTGATCAACTGGACACAAGGGTTTGCCAGCGGCAAGGCCGGCTACGCTGTCGGCCGCCTGGCTTTTGACGCTTACCTCGACGCGTTCCCGTTCCAGACTTTCTCGCGAGGCTTCATCAACCGCTCATTCATCCTGAACCCGACCTTGCCGACAACGGGCATCGGGGCGCTTGGCGGTGTCGTGCAAGGATTCGTTACTGACAATATCTGGCTCGGCGGTCAGATGCACGACGCGAACGCCGCAAGCGGCAGGTTCGACTTCGACACGGTGCAGGAAGGCGAGTGGCTGAAGTCCGTCGAGGTCGGCTACACGCCGTCGTTCGGTCAACGCAAGACGCAGCTGGTGCAGTTCACCTACTGGGACAAGGACGAGCGCTCGCTGGCGGATGTTTCGAGTGGTAGCGGCTGGGCCGTCAGCGCGGCCTGGAAACTCAACGATACCTACTTCCCATTCGTTCGATTCGGGCATTCCGACGGTGGTGGCGGCGTCGCGGCCGAAGATGCGATCAGCGCCGGCGTCGAGATCTCCCGGCCGCGGGGTGAAGTCTGGACGATTGGCGCTGGCTGGGCGAAACCATCGGAAGAGACCTTCGGCCCGGGGCTCGATAATGAGAAAGTTCTGGAGATGTCCTACAAATTCCCGATCTCGAAGAATTTTTCGCTGCTGCCCGACGCGCAGGTGATCTTCGACCCGGCCAGTAACCCCGGAAAGAGCTCGACTTGGGTCATCGGCTTACGGGCGATCTTGACGCTTTAAGCCTAGCCCGAAAACGCACGCCCATATTGGCTACAAATCAGGTGAGGCTAGAACTGAGCATACTCAGAAAGCCTGCTGGAATCAGCTGGTTACTTTTAGGTGACTTAACTCGCTGAATTTGGTTGTCACAGAACCACGACAATCAAGCCGTTAGGTAGATGGCCAACTCAACGACTCCGATCGGGAAGCTGATGTTCTACCATTGAACTACACCTGCAAATCAGGGAGTTACGCCTCACTTAGGTCTGGCTGAGCATAAAGTGAGAGTAATTGGATGCTAAGCGATTCTTAGGCGATTCGAGAAGCTCTTTACCGTTCGGATGCGGACTACGCGACGATAGCGTCGCGGCCGAGATAGAACTTCAATCCAGCATCAGCAGAATCCGGGCGTTAATTCCCGAGCTGTCCCCTTGCAGGCTTTGGCGGTCCAGCGAGATGTGACGATAGTTCAAGCCTAAATGCGCGCTCCTCGTGAACCACCAGTTCACACCGAGTGACCAGATGTCCATCTCCCCACCGTCGATCGCCGCGTCGGTCAGGTCCGTGTTGGAGTAACGAAATGCGAGTTCAACCGTGCCCCACCCGCCCTGGTTTACCGGCCTGGCCACGGGCAGCGGGTCGAATACACCACTGCGCTTGCGATAGGCACGCGACTCGCCGGTGACAGCCCAGGAACCGGTGACATGATAGCCGCTGAAGAAAGGGTTACCCGTTTGCGGCGAGTTGACATCGGTCCCGACGTACTCGAAGCCAAGCCAGTACGGCCCATTGCGCCAGTAGGCCTCCAGGCTGTAGGTCATCTGATCGTCCGCCGAAATTATCCCGGTATCGACGTAACGCGGCGCACTGTTGAATTCCGGTGTTCTTCTTACCTGGACCGGCTGCTTCAAGTCCGAGTACCGCAAGCCGAGACCAACGTGGAACAGGTTACTCTCGTTCTGAAAAACGGCGGGCGCCCAGGTCGTGCGACCCACAAACACGTTCGCGGTGTCGCTGAATGACTCGCCCGAGTCGATCCAGTTGTTAAACGCCCCAACCGCCCAGCTGACGTTATCCGAGGCCGCCGCCCCGGAGAGAACGACGCCGTGGTTG
>JBFFOS010000082.1:0-12452 GCA_041574375.1 Woeseiaceae bacterium | reverse complement strand
GAAAGAGGAACGATATGCTGAGTATTGGTCTTGGTTACTGTGAACCGCCACTGCGCTGCATCGAGGTCGATGTCCTTCCATTTAGCTTGGCGCAATTCCCCCGGACGCACGAAAACCAGCGGTGCAAGGCGGAGCGCGGACCGAACGATCAGTGTGCCTTCATATCCATTCAGTATTCGGAGAATCCTTGCAACTTCATCCGGCTCTGTTACGGCAGCAAAGTGCTGGGTTTTGACCGGTGGCAATGCACCACGCAAATCGACGGAAAGATCACGCTCAGCGCGGCCCGTTGCGACGGCGTAACGAAATACTTGCCCACAATTTGCCAGAGCGCGATGCGCGGTTTCCAAAACCCCGCGATTTTCTATCCGCCGTATTACGTCTAGGAGTTGCGGGGCTGTGATGCTGCTGATCGGCTTATCACCAATCCATGGAAAAACATCACGCTCTAACCGCTGAATAATCTTGCTGGAATGGCCCTTAGCCCAGTTCGGTTCGTGCTTCAAGAACCACTCTCTGGCTGTGCCCTCAAAGCTATTTGATGCACTTAATCTTGCCTGAGCCTTTAGCGCCTTTCTGTGTTCACTGGGATCAATGCCGTTTGCTAACAGCCTCTTTGCTTCGTCTCTGCGTTCACGGGCGACTTTCAGTGAAATCTCGGGGTAAACACCGAGAGAAATCCGCTTTTCTTTACTGTTGAAACGATACTTCAGACGCCTCCATTTGCCGCCTTTGGGCGTAACTTCAAGGTATAAGCCGCCACCATCAAACAATCTTCGAGTCTTGGTGGAAGGCTTAGCGTTCTTGACTGCTGTGACTGTCAGCTTCATTTGCGGGGGCAACTCTCTGACAAAACCTGAACTTGCCCCCACTGTTGCCCCCCAGCTGTCCCCGGATGTCAATGGATCATCAGGGACAACGCTGGACGATAAATACCCATATACATAGGTATTTCAGAAAAAAAAGAGCCGTCTAGGACGGCTCTGGATTTGAGTTTGGTGGTGATGGGTGGAATGGGCCTCCCTACGGTCGGCCTGTCGCGGGCTACGCCGCGCTCGGATGAACCACCTTCGGTGGTTCAATCACGCATTGCCGGCAAAAAAATAGGGGCCCAAACGGGCCCCTATGTTTTTTGGTGGTGATGGGTGGAATTGAACCACCGACCTACGGGTTATGAGTCCGTCGCTCTAACCATCTGAGCTACATCACCAATTATTCGGTCGGGACCGAAGTCCGCGAGGGCCGCAGATTGTCCCGATGCGGCTCCTGACTGTCAAGATATTCTACGCCCCGAAAGCTGTTTCCGGTACAGTGCCGCGATGAGCTTCGTTTACAGCCTCGAAATGCTGGGAACCGCGGCTTTTGCCGTCAGCGGCGCCTTGGCCGCATCCCGCAAGCGCATGGATATCTTCGGCTTCTGCGTCCTCGCACTGATGCCCGCCGTCGGCGGCGGCACGATCAGGGACATCGTCATCGATCGCGTGCCAGTATTCTGGGTCAGCGACAATCGTTACGTGGCTGTCGCCATCATCGCGGCACTGGTCGTATTCTTCGCACCTTATCGGGGTCCCGGTTCGCGGCAGCGGCTGTTGGTCTGGGCCGATGCCCTGGGCCTTGCCCTGTTTGCCGCGCTGGGGACCGAAATCTGTCTGCAGCACAATACCGGGCCACTCGTCGCAGTCATGCTCGGTGTCACCACTGCGGTAACCGGCGGCATGATTCGCGACGTCATCTGTAATGAGATACCGCTGATCCTCTCACGAGAGATCTACGCAACAGCCGCATTCGTCTCGAGCCTGGCCTACGTTGTCGCAGACCGCATGGCACTGGGCGACACCGCTTCACTGACCATAGGCGTGCTCACCGGGCTCGCTGTACGCGGCCTGGCAATCATCTATGACTGGTCCCTGCCCTCTTTCGGGTCTCGAAAACTCTAGCCCAGCGAGCAGCTCATGTCCTGGCCGCAGCACAGCGGCGACTTGATCTTGCCGTGACCGTTCGGGCACTTGGAAATCTGTACTTCCTTACCGTCGCCAATTTCCAGCATGTCATTCTCCAGCGGCGCATCGCATTTGCCACAGGTCGCATTGACAGTCATGCCACATTTTTCACATTCGTACGTTGCCATATCGTCTTCTCGTCTGTTTGATGGGTCCAGGTGTTCAAATCATACATTGAATCGGAAGTGCATGACGTCGCCTTCCTGAACAATGTACTCCTTGCCTTCGAGGCGCAGACGCCCGGCCTCCTTCGCTCCGTGCTCACCGTTACCAGCGACATAGTCGTCGTAGGCGATGACCTCCGCACGAATAAAGCCTTTCTCGAAATCTGTGTGAATCTCGCCGGCTGCCTGGGGCGCCGTGGCGCCGATCTTCGTCGTCCAGGCACGTACTTCTTTCGGGCCAGCGGTGAAGAAAGTCTGCAAGCCGAGCAGGTGATAAGCGTGGCGAATCACACGATTCAAACCCGGCTCCGAGGCGCCGAAATCAGCCAGGAATTCCGCTTTGTCTTCTTCATCGAGCACGGCGATCTCAGCCTCGATAGCCGCGCAGATCGCGACAACCTCGGAGCCTTCGCTCGCTGCATACTCTTCGACAGCCGTTAGATGTGGATTGTCAACGAACCCATCCTCATCGACGTTGGCGACATACATGACCGGCTTCGCCGTGATCAGATGCACGCTTCGCAGTATCTCTTTCTGCAGCTCCGTCGTGTCCATCGACCGAACGGGCAAGCCCTCGTCCAGGTGCGCCTTGATGCCGGCCAGGGCATCGCGATGGGCGATGTCCTCTTTCTTGCCCGTCTTGGCGTTGCGTACGGCTTTGTCGTATTGCTTCTCGACCGACTCCAGGTCCGCGAGCGCAAGCTCCGTATTGATCGTCTCGATGTCATCGATCGGATTGATCGCGCCCGAGACGTGCGTAACGTCATCGTTCTCAAAACAGCGCACGACATGAGCGATCGCGTTGGTCTCGCGAATATTTGCGAGGAACTGGTTGCCAAGACCCTCGCCTTTCGATGCCCCGGCGACAAGACCCGCTATGTCCACGAACTCCATCGTCGTCGGCAGGATCTTCTGCGGTTTCACGATGTCGGCCAGGACCTGGAGGCGCGGATCCGGCACGGGTACGACGCCAACGTTAGGCTCGATCGTGCAAAACGGATAATTCTCCGCCGCGATTTCCGCCGCAGTAAGCGCATTGAACAATGTTGATTTGCCGACATTGGGCAAGCCAACGATGCCACAGGTAATTGCCATCAGATTAGTCTTTTGTGTGTAGTTTTTTCATTGCCGCATTGATGTCGCCGTCGACAAGCTCGGGCATGACGACCATTGCGTCATCGATGTTTCCTTCAATCGCCGCTTCGACATCACTCGAAGCACGCTTGAGCACGTAATTTGTGACCTCGTCTTTGTCGCCCGGGTGGCCAACGCCCAAGCGCAGGCGCAGGAAATCCGCTCCGCAATGCCGCACGATATCCCGCAGGCCATTGTGACCGCCATGGCCGCCACCTTCCTTGAGGCGCACCGTACCCGGCGGCAGATCAATCTCATCATGCGCGACGAGCAGTTCCGTAACGCTCAGGCGGTAGTAGTCGAGCAAGCCACGAATCGGCTGGCCACTATGATTCATGTAGCTCTGTGGCTTGACCAGCCACACATCTTCACCGTGCAGTTTGACGCGGCAAGATTCCGCATCAAATTTCTTCTCATACTTGAAGCTGCCACCGTACTTGCGAGCGAGGGCGTCAACAAACCAGAATCCCGCGTTGTGCAGGGTTCTCTTGTACCTGTCCTCTGGATTACCGAGGCCGGCGATTATGCGTATCGGTTTGGGCATGGCGTGGCAATCTTAAACGAAACTTCGGAGCAGATGGCAAAACAAAAAGACCGCCAGGAGGCGGTCTTTTCGCTAAGCCTGGAAATGGGACTACTCGTTGTCGGAGTCGTCGTCGCCAGAATCGTCGCTTGATTCCGAAGCGGCGTCTTCTTCCTCGCCAGCAACAGGCACTGCGCTTGGCTCGAGCTCTTCCTCTTCCTCGATGACCACTTCCTTGATGACGTGGATAGAGACGATCGGACGATCCTGTTCCGGACCCTGCGCCAAAGCAGGAATCGAAACGCCTTCCGGCAGCTTGATGTCCGACATGCTCAGCATCTCGTCAAGCTCCAGCTCCGAGACATCCACATCAATGAACTCCGGCAGGTGCCTCGGCAGGCAGACAATGTCGACCTCGTTCATGAGATGTGAGATCGCACCACCGGCTTGCTTCACACCCGGGGCGACATCTTCGCCGATGAAGTGGAGCGGAACGCTCATCCTGATTTCCTGGTCCTCAACAATGCGCTGGAAGTCCATGTGCATAACGACAGGCCTGGCTGGATGACGCTGGACATCCTTGAGAATCGCAGCCTGGCTCTTTTCCCCAACCTTGATGTTGAGGACACTCGAGTAGAACGACTCGTTCTCGAGCTGCTGAATTACTCGGTTGTGATCAAAAACCAGTGCGCGGGGCGGACGCCCTGCACCGTAGATGATTGCGGGTACTTTTCCCTGATGACGCAGGCGGCGGCTCGCACCCTTCCCCTGGTCCTCACGAATTTCCGCAATCAGGTCGAAATCGTCATTCATGACTAATCTCCATAACTGATTGATTGTGCTGGTTTTTTACCAGCGTTTGAAAATACGCAGATCGCGACCAACCTGCGCAAGGGCGCGCATATTAACCGATGGATAGTAGTAATAATAGGGGTCGAACCGATTTATTCGGCCCTTTAAATACTAGTCCACGTAGAGCGAGCTGACAGACTCTTCCGTGCTGATACGCCGCATCGTCTCAGCCAGCATCTCGGCGACTGACAGCTGGCGTATCTTCTCGCAGGCCCTGGCCTCTCCATTCAGCGGAATCGTATCGGTGACGACCATTTCGTCGAGTTCCGAATCGTTGATGCGAGAAACGGCCGGACCCGAGAGCACCGGGTGCGTGATATAGGCCGCCACGCTGACAGCTCCGTGTTCCTTGAGAGCGCCAGCTGCGTGGCACAGCGTGCCTGCCGTATCCACCATGTCGTCGATCATCACGCAGTTCTTGCCTTCGACCTCACCGATGATGTTCATGACCTCGGACTGATTTGCCTTGGCGCGGCGTTTGTCGATGATGGCCAGATCGGCATCACCCAATCGCTTGGCAAGTGCGCGGGCGCGAACCACACCACCCACGTCCGGCGATACGACGACCATGTCGCTGTACTTTTGCTTCCACACGTCCGCCAGCAGGATTGGCGAGGCATAGACATTATCAACAGCGATATCAAAAAAGCCCTGGATCTGGTCAGCGTGAAGATCCACGGTCAGTACCCGGTCAACACCGGCCGTTGCGATCAGCTTGGCGACGAGCTTCGCGGTAATCGGTACACGCGAAGAGCGTGGTCGGCGATCCTGCCGCGCAAAACCGAAATACGGGATTACGGCAGTGATACGCGCAGCCGAAGCGCGCCTGGCCGCATCAACCATGACGAGGAGTTCCATCAGATTTTCGGAAGCCGGCGGACAAGTTGGCTGGATGATGAACACCTCGCGACCGCGGATGTTCTCGAGAATCTCTACATTGATTTCGCCATCGGAAAAGCGGCCAACCTGGGCGCGAGCGAGTGGGATGCGGAGGTAACGGGCGATGTCCTGCGCGAGTTGCGGGTGGGCGTTACCCGAAAAGACCGCCATTGTTCCCAGTTCCACGATGACTCCCTAGATGATGAAATGGCTGGGGCGGCAGGATTCGAACCTGCGGTACACGGGATCAAAACCCGATGCCTTACCACTTGGCTACGCCCCAATAAGCTGATTTCCGCGTTGCGGCGCAATTGTGCGGTGAGGTCCCCTGACTGTCAACGACGGAAGAACAACCAGCGGTCAATCACCATACGCACGCGGGTATCGGGGTTTGTCGCCGCCAAAATTCGCGGCATTTGCTGTCCACCGCCTTCGCTGTAACGGGATATCTCGACGATCCAGCCACCTTGTTCGAGACGCACAAGACGACCATTTTCGTCCAGCTCGGTTACGGCGGCCGCCACCTCGGGGTCCGGGATGCCCAAGGCCCAGTAACGCAGGCTACTCACCGGAATCGTCCAGCCATAGCGCCAGCGCAGCTCCTGTTCAGCGTCCTTCAGAACCGTCCTGACGCCGTCCTTGTCCGTCAGCGTCACCGACCGGTCGTCTCCGTCGATGAGCACGGTACCTATGCCGAGAGGGCCGCCGACAGTCGCGCTGAACGCCTCATCCCGCTGGGTCCAGTTGAATTTTCCATTGAATCCGTCGTCGCCCGCCTTGACCGCGATACGCCCCTTGAACTCCCAGTCGCGAAGCTTGGCGAGGACTTCGTTGCGGGTCTCCCAGGTGTTCAGCACAGGGAGATCGACGCTTTGCCGCGTCGTGGCGCAGCCCGCCAGCACCAGCAGTGCCAACAGCAGCCCCAGCGAACGGAAATCAGGGATCATCGCTAAACAGGCGGTCCCGCACATCCTTGAGTAACGGGCTGTCAGGCTTCAATTCTTCCGCTTTAAGCAGCCATTCCATCGCATCGTTCTTGCGATCCAGCGCAACCAGCGTCTCGACGATGTGGGCGGCCACTTCATGATCCTGCATGCCCTCATAGGCGCGCTCGAGCTCGACCAGCGCTTCCTCGTACCGCTCGAGCTTGAATAACACCCACCCCAGGCTATCGATGATCGCCGGACTACTAGGGTCATATCGCAGCGCCTTGCGAATCAGCTTTTCTGCTTCACGATAGCGGTCCGTCCGATCGGCCAGCGTATAACCGTAGGCATTCAGCGCCATCGCGCTCTTGGGCCAGCGCTTCGCGACGTCGGCATAACTATCGAGCGCCTCGTCGAGACGGCCCATCCGCAACAACAACTCACCGCGACTGAGCGCTGCGCGTTCGTCGTCGGGATGGTAGGAAATCACCTTGTCGTAAAGCTTCAGAGCTTCGTCGTACTTCTCGACGGATGCCAACAGCTGCGCCTTGCCAGCCAAAGCGTCGACGGCATTGGACGGAGAGGCCTCGGCAAATTCCTCAAGCAAACGCAACGCGCCCTGCACGTCGTCTTTCTCGTGTGCGAGTAAGGCGGCGGCACGTGTCTGGGAGGACACGGCATTCGGGCCGTTCAGGACTTCACTATAAAGGCGGATGGCGCGGTCGGTGTCCTCACGATAATCCGCGATCCGGCCAAGATAGAAAAGCGCGTCCATACGATACTGCCCGCTCGCGAGCAGATCGTTGAAATCGTCCCATGCAGCGTCCAAATGGCCCTTGTGAAAATTGATGATTGCCATGAGGCGCAGTGCATCCATGCGACCGGACTGCTCGAGCAACACCTGGTTGACCTGGCTCAGCGCATCGTCTTCGCGATCCGCCATCATGTACATGATGGCCAGTTCCATCCTGGCATCCGGGTCCGGGTCCGGGTCGTCACCGATAATCAGTGCCGTGTACTCGATCGCTTTGTCTACGTCGCCGCTGGCCAGCAGTATTCGTGCGTACAGCAGCCGTGACCGCAATCTCTCAGGATCGAGTTCGATTGCCTTGGCGGCACGCTCGAGCGCGTAGTCGGTTTCACCGGCCCTGAGCGCCATCGTGGCCACTGCATGGTTGGCGAGAGCTGAGTCCGAATACGGGCGGGCAAGCGAGCGCATCAGCTTGTCCCCCTTCTCCGGGTCACCCTCATCCGAGAGGTAGTCAGCGAGCTTGAGCAGTATTTCGCCGGGTTCCTCGTTGCCATTTTCAATCAGGTAAGAGAAATGGCGTTTGGCCGTTCTGATATCGCCAACACGAAAACTCAATTGTGCGAGGTACAGGTGCGCTTCGTCGCTGTCCCGATCCAGCTTGTACCAGCGCTTGGCCGCAGCCAGGGCCTCACGATCAAACCCGTAGATCATGCCGACGCGCGCAGCCTGTCGCGCAACCTCCGGATTTTCGCTCAGTTCGGCCGCTTTGCGATACTCCTCGGCCGCCATGAGGTAGTCATTTCGCTGCAATGCCATTTCGGCCTGCAGAATGTAGGCATCGACTTCCGAGTTGTCTTTTTCGCCCGCAATCGCGGGCGAACTGGTGAAGGCGATTAGCGTACACAGCGCGGCCGCTGCCAGCCATCGTCGAATTTCTTGCATAAATTGTCGTCCGTATATCAGAAGCGATCTCTAAAAAAGCGCTTCGCGGGCACGAATATATTTGAGTCCGCTTCCAAACAGACAAGGAACTCGCCGTTCAGTTCGCTTATCATACGCACTTCGATTTTCTCGAGTGCCCGCTGGGCACCATTAATGAACGTATGCCGCTGCAAATACTCGGTCTGAACCATAACACGGCACCTCTCGAAATACGCGAGCAGCTCGTCTTTGCCGGAGACGAAATCCCGCGGGCCCTTGAGCGCCTGGCTGCCCTGGATGGGGTGGATGAAGCGGTCCTGTTGTCGACCTGCAACCGCACCGAGTTTTACATCATCGGTCAGGACGGCGGTCGTGCGCGACTGGAACAGTGGCTGCATGACGATCGCAGGCTGGATGACGGCTTTGCTGATTCCCTGTTTACGAAAGACGATGAGGAGGCCATAAAGCACATCTTCCGCGTCGCCTGTGGCCTCGACTCGATGGTGCTTGGCGAACCGCAGATTCTCGGCCAGCTGAAGGACGCGTTTCGCTACGCCCAGCAGGCCGACACGCTTGGCAGCAATCTGAGCCGCTTGTTTCAGCACACATTTGCCGTCGCGAAGAAAATCCGTACCGATACCGAAATTGGCGCGAGCCCCGTTTCCGTTGCCTCGGCGGCAGTAAACCTGGCGCAGCAGTTCTTCGCAGGCTTCAAGAAACACACGGCGTTGCTTGTCGGTGCCGGTGTGACCATCGAACTTGTCGCCAAGCACCTGGTCAGCCGCGAGATCGGTCGGCTGTTTGTCGCGAACCGCAGCCTTGAACGCGCGCAGGACCTCGCCGGGCAGTTTGGTGGGTTTGCCGTGCCGCTGTCGGAAATCGAAGGCACTTTGCCAGAGGCCGACATTCTGATTACGTCGACGGCGGCAACCGAGCCAGTCGTCACCACTAAACAAATTGAAGCGGCGATCAAGGCGCGCAAGCGCAAGCCCATCTTTGCCTGTGACATTGCCGTGCCGCGCGATATCGAAGCGAGTGCCGGCGAACTTGACGATTTTTACCTGTATACGATTGACGACCTGGACAAGGTCATTCTCGAGGGCCAGGGTAATCGAGAAGCCGCGGCCATCGAGGCACATCGACTTCTCGATGATGAGATTCGGCGATATGCAGCCATCGAGCGCTCCAAGCAGGTAGCCCCGATCATCGCCGAGTTGCGCGAAAGCCATGAGGAAATCCGCAAACAGATCGCGAAGAAGGCCCGCAAACGTATGCGCCGAGGCGAGTCCGCTGAGGATGCCATCGAGTTTGCAACCGCATCACTGATGAAAAAGATATTGCACAAGCCAAGCGTAGTGCTGCGACAGGCGGGCGAGGCATCCGATATCGCGCTGATCGAGTCAGCACGACGTCTTTTTGATCTCGACGGCGAATAAAACAGCACGCCAATGAAAGAATCCATTCGCTTCAAGCTGGAATCCGTGCGTGATCGTTTCGAGGAGATAGCAGGCCTGCTCGCCGATCCGGATGTCATCGCCGACCAGAACCAGTTCCGTAACCTGTCGAAGGAATACGCACGCGTCGAACCCGTCGTGCAGTCGTTTCAGCAATACGAGGGCATTCTCGCCGACATTGCTGCCGCCGAGGAGATGGCGAACGACACGGACGCAGAAGTCCGCGAGATGGGCCAGGAGGAACTGGCCGGACTTGAAGAGCGCCGCGAGCAACTGCTGATCGATTTACAAAAGGCCCTGATACCGCCGGACCCTTACGACGAAAGCAACGTCTACCTGGAAATCCGGGCAGGAACGGGCGGTGACGAAGCCGCGATATTTGCCGGCGACCTGTTTCGCATGTATTCAAAGTACGCAGAGACGGCAAAATGGCAGATAGAAATCCTGTCTGCGCGCGAAGGCGAGCACGGCGGCTACAAGGAAATAATCAGCCGCATCACCGGCAACAGCATCTATGCCAGATTGAAGTTCGAGTCCGGTGCGCATCGCGTACAGCGCGTGCCGGCCACAGAATCACAGGGCCGTATTCACACATCTGCCTGTACGGTCGCCGTACTGCCCGAACCGGACGAGGTCGAGGAGACCGAGATCAACCCGGCGGACCTGCGTGTCGATACCTACCGCGCGTCAGGCGCCGGTGGCCAGCATGTGAACAAGACAGATTCGGCCGTGCGTCTTACTCATTTACCGACAGGTATTGTCGTGGAATGCCAGGATGAACGCTCGCAACACAAGAATCGGGCGCGGGCAATGTCACTACTGCAGGCACGTCTGCTCGACCAGAAGGTCACAGCGCAGGCAACCGAACAGGCCGAGAAGCGCCGGCTTCTTGTCGGCTCGGGTGACCGTAGTGAGCGAATTCGTACGTATAACTATCCGCAGGGGCGTGTCACTGACCATCGCATCAACCTGACACTCTATAAGCTCGACGAGATTCTCGAGGGCGGCCTCGACCAGGTAATCGACCCGCTGACCAATGAATACCAGGCAGATCAGCTTGCCGCATTGGGTGACTGACATGAACTGGTCTGCATTTGATTCTGTATTTGCCTCGCGCACCATACTTGTCCTGCCGATATTGTTGTCGTGCTTTCTGCTCGCCTGCCAGGCACAGAAAGAACCGCTCGACACAAATGAACTGACAGACTTTGCCACTCGCTATGCAGCGGCCTGGAGCGGCCAGGACCCGGTTGCGTTTGCTGCATTCTATGCAGAGGATGCGTCGTTCAGAATCAACGAGGGCGAACCCTCCATCGGCCGGGCTGCGATCGAACAGACCGCCCGTGGCTTCATGACCGCTTTTCCCGACATGGTTGTCCGCCTGGTTGAAGTCCGGCGCACAGGTGACGTCGTGGAATTTCACTGGCACTGGACCGGGACGAACTCCGGGCCCGGCGGTACCGGGAATGCGGTGGACCTCGTCGGCTTCGAGGAATGGACCATCGGTGATGATGGGCTGATTTTGAGGTCACAAGGTCATATGGACGATGTTGAATATCAACGACAACTGACCGCAGGTACAGAGCCCTGTTCGGCGCCGTGGCTGCAGATGGTTGAGCAGACTCTGTCCACCGGCGATGGACAAGGGCACGGCCCCGACCTCGGGTCATCGGAGTGGCGATCGGTCGTCGAATTCAAGCTCGGAATCCGCGGCAATCCTGACGTGCCCGACCGCGCTACTGAGGAATGGTGCGCGTACATCGATCAGGCGATGTCTGGTTCGGTCGAATAACGATCAGGTCCCGGCGTCGTCCTCGAAAATATCCTCGATCGACATCCTGAACAGCCGGGCAGCCTTGAACGCCAGCGGCAAGCTGGGATCGAACTTGCCCTTCTCGATCGCGTTCACGGTCTGCCTCGAAACCTCCAACTCGCTGGCTAACTGCGCCTGAGTCCAGTCGCGTTCTGCGCGCAATACCTTGAGGCGGTTCTTCATTGATACTTCCTGTGTCCGATGAAGACCGCCAGCCCATAGGTCACGCCAATCAGCATTACGAGGTGCGAAATTTCGGCATCAGCCGTGATGAAGTTGGTCACGTCCATGGTCGAATAACCGAGGCCGAACACGAGCCCGACCCCCAGCGCCAGTGCCATGGCGTCGAGATGAATTTTTTTCTGTAACTCGTCCAGGCCCTCGAGATGATGTTTGTTGGCGACGATCATGCCGACGCCAACCGCAACATTGACGAGGATTGCGGCTCCGGTCAGCACGTTGTTCTGCCAGACGAGGAGCGGCCCAAACACCGCGACTGCCATAGTGATCAGCCACGCGCCGGTCCAGTATCCAAGCCGCAGGGTGTTTTTCCGGTTACGGGCTGCAAAGTCTCCGGAACCCGTGTTCGAATCATTCATAAGTCTACTTCCCTTGTCTAAATGTAAAGTGTCTTTTACAAATAGTAATGAGAGTAAGCATTATTGTCAAGCTTGCTTTACCTTTTTGAGGTCGCCCGCGAAGCGGAGCTCCTAGCGGAGGGCTTGATCCAGGTCTGCTATCAGGTCATCGACATCTTCTATGCCAACCGACAGGCGGATCAGCGTATCGCTGATGCCGAGCTTCGCCCGTTCCGAAGACGGCACACTCGCGTGCGTCATGATGGCCGGATGATCGACGAGGCTCTCGACGCCGCCCAGGCTCTCTGCCAGCGAAAACACCCTGCAGCGTTCCAGGAAGCGGCGCGCATCCTCAAGATCGCCTTTTATGAAAAAGGTCACGATGCCGCCGAAACCAGGCATTTGTTCCCTGGCGAGTTCGTGCTGCGGATGTGATTCGAGTCCGGGGTAGAGAACG
>JBFFOS010000081.1:0-12494 GCA_041574375.1 Woeseiaceae bacterium | reverse complement strand
TGACCCTGGCCGTGTGATAACTCGCTTTTCTGTTGGATTGCGGACGAGTTGAGCGGTCGACGACGCGACCGCCGTCGAACATTTATCTTTATTTTTGTTTTCTGTTGCCGGGATTTGCGGACGAACGCCGTTTTGCGGCATCAGGGCGATCGGATTGCCGCCATCAGCGGCTTGGCACCCATGATGTTGATGACTCGCCGCAGGTTGTAAGCGAGAACGTGCAGGCTCATCTCGGTACTGACACGAGGCAGCGTCCTTGTCTGGAAGTGAGTCGCACCCATCCACGCCTTCAAGGTGCCGAACGGATGCTCGGAAGTCGTGCGTCGCACCCGCATGCGCCCCGGCTCGGCATCGAGTCGTTGCTCCAGTTCATCGAGAACGTGTTCGTGCTCCCAGCGCCCCACGCGCCGGTACTTCGACGTCGTACACTTCGACCGGATCGAACAGCCTGGACATGCTGACGACCAGTACTTGTGGATCGTCTGGCCCTTTTCCTCGGTCGTGAAGCGCCGGATGAGCCGCTCCTTGGCCGGGCATTCGTACTCATCGTCCTCGGCGTGATAGATAAAGTCGCGCTTGCTGAAGAGCCCCTTCTTCACGCTGCCCGAAGTCAGGGGCTTGGGCAGATAGGTCGTGATGCTGTCCTGCTCGCAGGCCAGGATCTCCTCGCCCTTGAAGTAGCCGCGATCTGCAACGACCTCGAGCGCCTCGACATCCAGCGCCTCCTTGGCCTGGCGTGCCATGTTGTACAGCTGGCTGCGGTCATTGCCGACGTTCGTGACCTCATGCGCCACGATCAGGTGATGCCTGGCATCCACCGCGGTCTGCACGTTGTAGCCCACCACGCCGCTGCCGCGGCCACTGGTGGCCATCGAACGGGCATCGGGGTCGGTGAGTGAGATCTGCTGGCCCGGTGCCTCAAGCATCCGGGCTTCGAGCTTTTTTAGCCGCTGCATCTCCTCTTTCAGCGCCGCGATCTTGTCCTGCAGGCGATCCACCTTGTCGGTATTGCCCGGATCGACCCGGTCGGCACTCTCGATCTGCCCGAGGTAGCGCACGATGCTCTCATCGATCTGCGCCAGGCGACGCCTCATCTTCGCCTTGCTGTAGTTCTTGTCCCGCGTGTTCACCGCCTTGAACTTGCTGCCATCGATGGCAACAAAGGCATCCATGAACAGCTTGAGCTTCCGGCACAGCATCACGAACTCGCGGCATACCAGCCGGATCGCAATGCCGTTGTCCTTCCTGAAGTCGGCGATGGTCTTGAAGTCCGGCGCCAGCCGTCCCGTCAACCACATCAGCTCGACGTTGCGCTGCGCCTCGCGTTCCAGCCGCCGCGATGACTGCACACGGTTCAGGTAACCGTACACGTACAGCTTCAGCATCGTCTTCGGGTGGTAGCCGGGTCGGCCGGTGTCGGCAGGCTCCGCCTTGAAGCCAAGACCAGAGATATCCAGGTCATCGATGAAGACGTCAATCACCCGGACCGCGCTGTCTTCAGCGATATATTCGTCCAGACTCTCGGGGAATAACGTCGCCTGATGGCGATCCTCGCCTTCGATGAAGCCGCTCATCACGCCTCCTCGAACCGGAAAGTACGATTATACTGGCCGAGGAGTTTTCACACACCCTAGACCCGAAGCTGCATATCAGGATACAAATAAATGAAAATCGAGCTGCTTGCTGACAACAGTGAGTTTCTGCCCACTCTTGTTGATTGGTACGAGCGTGAATGGGGTCTGTACTACGGGGTCGATGGACCGGGCAACGCGCAAGCAGATCTGGCGTCCCGCTGTAATAAGGGCATCATTCCGGTTGGGTTCGTGGCTAAAGAGAACGATCAACTGCTGGGGGTTGCGGCCCTGGATCTTGATTCTGTGACAAGCCTTACACCATCCGTCGTTGGCCTAATGGTCGCACACGAGTTTCGCCGGCGGGGTGTTGCTTCGAGGCTGCTCAAATCAGCCGCACTTCTTGCAGAGGACCTCGGCCACGATCAGGTCTACATCAGTTCCACGGTACTCGGTGATCATTTGCTTCGAAACGGCTGGCGAAGGATTGGCGACCTGCAGTTTCTGAATGATGAGCAGGGCTCCATCTACGTATTCGACCTACCAGCGTTTAGATAGCAACGTCGGCTTTTAGCCGGATCCAGGCGCGTCGGCGGAGCAAACCCCATAACCGTTTCTGGAACATTCCTGTCTGGTGAGACGAGTTTCGAACTTCCCGCTGCTAGCTCCGTCCATTATTGGCAGACGCGTATATAATTCGTGGAACCTTCAATCCGATGGAAGAGATGATGGAGCTAGCGGGTGCCTGGTACGAAGGAGGCTGCCATTGCGGCAGTGTCCGCTTCAAGGTTCGAATCGATGAGCCTGAGGCGCTCGAGTGCAATTGCTCGATCTGCTCGAAAAAGGGGTTCATAAACCTCATAACAGCGTCGGAAGACTTCGTCCTTCTACAGGGAAGGGACAACCTTTCCACGTATCGTTTCAACACGCAGATAGCCGAGCACCGATTTTGCAAGACATGCGGCATTCATCCCTTTAGCAGGCCCCGCTCCCACCCAGGAAGCTACGACGTAAATGCAAGATGCCTAGACGTCGGATTCGACTTTTTGCATGTCGTGCCATTTGACGGCGAGAACTGGGAAGATAACGTAGGCTCAATTACGTGAAGGTCGTGGTTCGGCGGTATCCCCCTGTCCAGAATTGGCCGACCACCGCTGTTCAAATCGGTCTGTTCGCACCGCTCTGAAAGTCTGGTATCGGAAAAAGCGGAAACTCACCAGACCAACTGTGGTTTATCGCTCGCGCGTACTGGCCTTATTGGCCCCGTAAATTCTCAAAACCAATATCAAGAGCCCAGCAGCACATAACATTGATCCGCTAACAAGGCCCAGAGGTTCGCTCCCGAAGTTCGCGAGCATCAGCAGCCCCGAAAGAAGATAAATAACGGGAAGAAGCTGGTACAGCCACAGTGGGAGCCACATTTTCCGCATTTGCACTTCCTTCCGAACAGGTTGAACAGGTTAGATGCTGATACCTGAGGACGATGCGAGTCGCGTCACGTTTCCGCCCTGGATTTCGGGCAGCTTGCTCGGTTCTGGCTGAAAGCCGTTGTTCAATCTCTCTAATTTCGGGCAAGTCGAGCACCCACTGCTGGAAGGAACTGATATTCGATCCTAGTCGATCGAGGCTCTTTGCAAATTGCGAGGGCATCGATGGCCTGGGCTGATTTATCCGAATGCTTCGTTAGAGCCAGGAAAACCTAACGATCATCTATGAAGCCGACTATTGTCGGCACGTCCTCGCTTAGTTTCGGTAAGAGATCGGTATCGCCCCCGATCAGCAGGTTTTCAAAATTTTCCAGGACTTTTTCTATTTCAGGGTCTATCGCTTCAATATCATCCGATGGGAAGTCGGCGATTGCCGAAGGTTCGCTGTACTCAATCTTGTAGGTCACGAACATGCTGCGATGATCAATCGTAATCACGTCATTATGCGCAAGCACATGTTTGTATACGCGTTCAGAGTTTACAAAAGTCCCATTGGTGCTGTTCAAGTCGATCAGAATCGTGGAACCTTCCCAACGAACCAGCAAGATATGATGCTTGCTGACATAGCGGCTCGGGATCGAAATATCATTGTCACCGTTGCGTCCAATCAGTATTTGAGGCAGGTCCAATGACAATTCCTGAATTGTGGTTCCGTTCCGCTTCAACTTGAGCGTCGGAAGTACTGCCGGAGCGACGGGTTTCCGTACCGCCTCGGTGCGTGTAGTGCGTGATTTAATCTGTTGCTGCAACATCGAATAATCAGCGACTGTGTTTAAAGCCGTTTACTCTTAGTTCAGCCCTTAGTTGCAACCGGAGAGCAATAGCACGGTAAACAAACCCGCATCGGATTAACTCAACCGGTATAGGAGCCCAATTTGTTCTGTTTAACAGAATCCCACGCGTCCTGTAGTGACGGGGTTCACACTCCTGCGATGCTTTCGGACGTCGCCGGCAGATCGTATGGTGTCGACCGCAGCAATTCGCGCGTCCAGATCTTTGATCGTGAGGGCAGCTTCATATCCGACTGGACGTGTAACGAAGTCGGCAGACCCTACGGAATCGCGGTCGGTACTGCGGGTAGAGTCTACGTGGTTGATATTATCGGCAAGCGGGTGCAGAAATTCTTGGCAGATTGACCGCTCCTGTCTGAGAGCTGCCGCCCGGTTTCGGAAGTCTTCGCCTCGTCAAGAACCTGCTCCTGGAGAGAACTGACGACCGATTGAAGGGGATTGAGACTCGTTTCCAATCGACCAATTGCCACGTGCATGGTCCTGGAAGACGCCGCCTGTGGCCAAAAAAGATCATAACGTCGCGTCAAACCTGGACAAATTGCTTCCCGCATTATGCAATGTCGGCCACGCAGTGGCCCGAATTGGCGCAATAATGTAGCCATAACAACAAAAAGAAGTCCGATGGAAACCTATGGATCTTCAATAGCCAGGAAGGCATTCGGGGAAGATGCCGACAAGAGCCTAATTGTCACCTATGAGTCGCATCGGGCGGCGCATCGCTACATTGCGTCTGCCCTCGAAGAGGCGAACGGTATAGCGATGCTGCAAGGACCGCGGGGGGCAGGCAAAACGACCATCATCAACGAGCTTGTTCCGCTGCTGAAGCGTGATACCTCCATTGCCGTTTTCGACGGCGCAAATCTGGCCTCACAACCGCACGTAAGCAATGTGCTGCCGCAATTTGGGATCAATGTTGAAGGGGGGAAAGACGACCAGTTGCTGCAAACACTCAATGCCTTTGTGACGCAGCAGGCGGGCTCGGGTACAGCGCCCGTATTGATTGTTGACAACGCGGACCGGCTTGAGCCGAGCGCACTGAGTTTGCTGAACTGGCTGGCGGCCTTGGATGTGCGCGGACGCTGGGCGATTCGATTCGTGCTTACAGGCACCGAACGGCTCACCGAGCTGGTCGCCGATTACAGCATGCGTCACTTTGAGCGCCGTCATCCGGCAGTATTCAATATGAACCCATTGTCGAGGCGTGAGACGGCCATCTACTTGCGGACCAAATTCATCGTTGCGGGCGGCGCAAATGCGGAAGATGTGCTTTCGCTGGATGTCTGTGAGGACCTCCATGAATTGTCGCGCGGCTGGCCGGGCCGGCTCAACGACCTTGCTTTGCATACTGTCAGTGGCATCGGCGACAGCAACAATACGCAGTCGGACCCATGCATCACTGTTTCCAACGACGGCAAGACCGTTGCCGAATTTGCCCTAAACAAGAGCGAGATCATCATCGGGCGTGACAAGACGGCGGACATCGTTATTGACGATCCCTATGTCAGCAAACGGCATGCAATGCTGCAGCTGGATGAGAACGCAGTCATGTTGTTCGATCTAAATAGCACCAACGGAACGCGCGTTAATTCGACGGATACCATGCATTCCGTACTGCGTAATAACGATATCATTACCATCGGTCAGTACCGACTTACAATCGAAAACCTGCCAGTCGTAAGCGATGAGATGGCAGAGAAAATAAGGCGGGCGGATACGCTTACGCTTGATAACCCTGACGATATTCGTCGGTTGCGGGCGAAGCGAAATATCCGTCGATCACGCATCGGCAATGAACTCCCCGTCGAACCGCATTCTTCCCCTCCCCATCAATCCGACGTGCCCCGAAAGTCGGCAACGCGGGCAGTCCAATAACGTTGTTCGGTTGGATTAGGGTCCTCGACTCGAGATTCAGCCTTGTAGTGGCCTGAAGCCACCGCGAAGAAAACGCGACATCATCCCGATCTCACACCGGCTATCCGGTTGCCGCAAGTCGCCAGTCTTAATGCAGCAGTATGCTCGGCAAAGTGGTTTTCGCCACACGACAAATGAAGCTTTGGACGCATACGAGCTAAAGGACAAAATCGCAGACTGATCACATCATTGCAGCAGCGTGTGTGGCTCTTACGCGTGCGGACAAACCAGGCCGAACCCGGACATCGATTTCTGTATCCTGACCTGGCAATTTGAAGCGGGCTCGTCGAGCTTCGAAATTGGACAACACGCTCGCCCACTCTACCCCCGCCAATAGATAACGCTCTGCCGAACGCCGGTCCAAAAAATTAGGTGCGCAAAATAATCCTGAACCTTGCTCGTCTGGTACTACCGACGTCCGGCAGTACGGACTTATGATTGTGTCGTTCGTCAAAGAACGAGCTCCGACGGGCCGAGGATGAAGCCATGAATCCTCCTTACCCTCCTAGGACTTCCTTGGCAGGTCGGAGATAGGCGGGCCGAGGGGCCGATGGCGCCCCTCGGCCCTGATTTTTCTTGGCCCTCAGTAATACTCTCCCTGTCGTAGCCGCATTCGGTTCGCGAACATGTGCCCGGGCAACAAACTCCTTCGGATGATTGTTACCTGCCGGAGCAGCAAATGTCGCGTGGCACCTATTTGGAGGCTGCATGCTCCAGCACAGGTAATCGACCAGGAATGTGCAACAAAATAGTGCAGTATCACCGCAAGAAAGTCCTAGTGGCAAAGATATTAAGCGACTAGTTTATGGGGTCAGCAACAAAATCCGGAAGCGGTTGTCCATTCACGCAGACGCTGACCACCCGGCACTCAAGGACATGGGCGAGGTCCCCGTAAGCAGATGCCGATCGAGTCGGTTTCGGACATGGCGACAGTATTGAACGATCAGAACGAATCGTTCGGAACGATATCAACAAGCCTCGTGACTGCGTCGGCCAAGCAACCCATAGATGGGATATGGGCGCCGGAAGGAGACATGCGCATGACGCAGATAGAGAAGACTATTGTCCGCTTATACCAACACGGTTACTTGGTCGCGACTATCGCCCGAGCTCTTGGTGAAGACAGGAGCTACGTCGAGTACGTTCTGGATAGCTACTTCGGCTGGCCAAGACCCGAACGATGGAGCCACGCGCCGGCCGTTCCAGTTGGCCCGGGCGACTGATCTACCCGGTAACGCTTATGCCCGCTGCATGCCGTCAACACCAGGGCGTGCTGATCGATCTGAATGACCGCTCCCGTTAGGCGCTGACGCTCAGCTCACGGCGGACTAGACTCGATCCAGATCGCCATGAGAATCGCCTGCCGCGCATCGGCCATCCACTCCAAAACTGCCGCTCAGCCAGTTGAGAACAAAGGCCTGCAGGTGACCGCGAAGCGGTCATCCTTGAGTATTTTCCCGAATTGACAATATTTGCCAGCAGCGCACGATATGCTGTGCGACAAAGGCAAACCCAGCAAAAGCTGGAGACGCAAAGCTACGGGTCCTCGCTTCCTCCGCGGCGCGTTCTGGTACGCCGCGAAAGACCCCAAGATCGCCGGGCTGCCGACCAACCCGTTTAGTTCACATGAACAGAGCGAATGAATGCGTCTCGTTTGGCTGGTACCTCACGACTGAAGTGCATGGCGCAGACACCGTGTGGCCTTGCTGTCCGCATGCTCTGCGCTGGCTGTCGACAGTGTGCCGCAGGTTATGCCTCGCGGGAGCCAACCAGAGCCGCAGCCGAGGCAAGGAGATTTCGATGAAGAGATACACCAAGTATTTATTCGTTTTCTTGGCGCTTACGTTTGGTCTATCGCTACCGGCGATGGCTGGTCAAGGCGCTGGTGCGTACAAGTTGGATGGCGCGTGGGTTGCCAAAGTAGTCGGAGTGCCCGGGCAGTGGACCTACATCATCAGCGCTGATCCTTCAGGCAAACGCGCCGCCGGCTACGGGTCGATCGACTCGGGCCTCAATGTTGACGCATTGTTCCCCGGTGTCTTCACGTCGAGTGACTCCAACAGCCCAATTCTGGTCAACATAACCATGACTTCGCGGGATACTGCGTCCTACTACTCGATATGGTACGGGCTCAAGGAACTTGGGCCGTCGAGTCAGGTAACGAACGAGATCGTTTTGATTGGCGTGGTCACGGGTGAACTCGAATTCATCGGCCCCGGTAAAATCAAAGGCACCCACAATTTCGCGCTCTACCACCCCGATCAGGATGCCGATGGGGATGGGTTCCCCGATGAGGGCGAAACCACACCGTACGTGTTGCAACTGACCACGTTCGATACGCGTCTACCGGCACCAGACTGAGAACAGTCCAGCCCGAGCTATGCGGCAGACGGTCGTCGGCATTATTGGAGAAGGACACATCGGCCATCAGCAGCCTCGTAACTTGCTGTTTCGACCACTTCGACGACGTTGTAAATGGGCAGATCGCGGCAACTACCTATTCTCAAGCAGCGGGCCTGGTTCTATTTTGAGAGTTGTGGGAGCTGCGCCTGCCCGGAGCGGACGTGACCGAGTCAAACGCAAAGCGCCGCCTGGTCGATATCGACACGAGCGAGCCCGTCTGGGAGCGGTTCTTTACGGTTGCGCCGCTCGTGCTCATTGGTACCGTCGACGAAGACGGAGCGATCGACATGGCGCCCAAGCACATGGTGACGCCCATGGGTTGGCAGAACTACTTCGGCTTCGTCTGCGCGCCCAGCCATGCGACCTGCTCGAATATCGAGCGAACCGGTGAGTTCACGGTCAGCTACCCGAAACCGTCGCAGATCCTGTACACGAGCCTGGCCGCTTCACCGCGCATCGGTGGCAGCAAGCCGATACTCGACTACTTCGACACGTTTACCGCCAAAAAAATCGACGGCGCGTTCATCGAGGACGCCTACCTCTACTTCGAGTGCCGGCACTTCAAGACCGTAACCGGCTTCGGGGAAAACTGCCTGATCACGGGTGAGATCGTCGCTGCACGCGCCGAGTCGTCGTTCATTCGGGCATCGGAACACGACAGCCAGGACCTGATCCACGACTCACCGCTGTTCGCCTACCTGTCGCCCGGCCGTTTCGCGGCGATCGACAGATCCAATGCCTTTCCGTTTCCGGCGGAAATGAAGAAGTGATGGCGGCATGGCGAGTAAAGTCGTCGACCAGGTAAGAGACTTCATCAATGGTCAGAGGGATGCGCTCGTAAGTCTCGCGAAACGTCTCGTGGAGGCGGAATCGCCCTCTGCACATCCGGAGTATCACGACAGCGTGCGGCGCGTTCTCTCGGGCGCACTCATGGACGTCGGGTATATCGCCAGGGAACCGGGCGCGGTCCGCGGCGTACGCCATGTCTTCGCGCGACCGGTAGAGCGTCCCCGCGATCGCGGCAACCAACTCGTGGTAGGCCACTTCGATACCGTCTGGCCGATCGGCACCATCGACACACGCCCGTTCACCGTGAATGGCAATACGATGCGGGGTCCCGGTGTATTCGACATGAAGGGCGGGCTTGCCCAGATCGTTGTCGCGTTGCACACATTACGCGAGTTGGGTCTCGAGCCACCCTTGACGCCGGTCGTGCTGATCAATGCCGACGAGGAGATCGGCAGCCGCACATCGTCTTCATACATCCGCATGCTGGCTCGACGCGCCGAGCGTGCCTTCGTACTCGAACCGGCTCTAGGCGCGAACGGTGATATCAAGACCGAGCGGAAGGGGATCGGCCGCTTCACGGTCACCGTTTTCGGCAAAGCCGCGCATGCCGGCCTCGATCCCGAAGGTGGAGCCAGCGCGATCCTGGAACTCTCGCACGTCATCCAGGCGCTGTTTTCCCTGAACGACCCGGACAAGGGCATCACCGTCAATGTCGGCACCGTCGACGGCGGTATCCAGCCCAATGTCATCGCTCCTCATAGCACCGCGGTCGTCGACGTGCGTGTGCCGACCGTTGCATCCGGTCAGGCGATCGAAAAAGCCATCCACGCCATGAAGCCGACCACGCCGGGCGTGCGCCTCCACATCGAGGGCCGCATCGGTCGGCCGTCAATGGAGGCAACGCCGCGTAATGTGGGGTTGTGGCGGCAGGCGAAGAAGCTCGGCGAAGAACTCGGCCTCGCGCTACGCCCCTCCCGGGCGGGCGGCGGCTCCGACGGCAACACTACGAGCCAGTACACGGCCACGTTGGATGGCCTGGGGCCGGTTGGCGACGGTGCCCATGCCGAGCACGAGTACGTCGACATCGACAAGACGCTCGAACGGGCTGCGCTGCTCACCCTGCTGCTGCTGTCACCGCCCGCCGAAACATCGGAGCCCGTGCGATGAACAAGGAGGTACTGGGATCACTTGCGCGAATTGCAGACTTCGACACGAGGCCGTTCGAGGTAGAGACCATCCCGCGGAGCGAGTGGGAAACCGGCGATTACGTGCAGGCCGAAGTCGTGGGCGAACCGACGCGGCTCTATAACATTGAATGTACGACTGGCGAAATGATCGGCGTCGACCCGGGCGATCGCGTCGTCGGTGCGTTCGGCCATCGCGCCGCTACGCTGGAAGGCGTCGGCAGCTGGATGGAGATCGACGGTGGCGAGATGAACGCCATGACCAGTGCCGGGCTTTTCGGGCGTTTCACCTCGGTGTCGAGGCTGCTGCCGCGACCGATGGACCTCGAGTACGCGGGCCACGTGGTGCGCGACGGCAGAAAGGTCTGCATGCGCGATTTTGCGCTTGACGCGCCGCCGCGCGAGCTGCGGCTTCCGACGATCCTGATGGTGGGTACGTCGATGTCGGCCGGCAAAACGATGGTCGGCAAGTATGCTTGCCAGATCCTGTCCGACCTCGGCTTCCGGGTCATTGGCACCAAGCTGACGGGAGCGGGCCGCTTTCGGGACATCCTGAGTTTCCGCGATCACGGGGCGGTGGAGATCTACGATTTCGTCGACGCAGGCTTGCCATCGACCGTCGTGTCGGAGCACGAATTCCGGACTGCCATCCGGCCCTTGCTCAGCTACATAGCGAGCCGCGACGCGGACTTCATGGTCGTAGAGGCCGGGGCCTCGCCGCTGGAGCCCTACAACGGCGCGGCGGCCATCGAGGAACTCGGCGCCAACGTATGCTGCTGCATACTCTGCGCCACCGATCCCTACGCGGTCGTTGGCGTACAACAAGCCTACGGGCTGCGACCGGACCTGGTTGCCGGGCCGGCGACCAACACCACGGCTGCGCTCGACCTCGTGGAGAAGCTGACCGGCCTGCCGGGCATCAACATTATCGATCCCGACCAGCTGCCGCTTTTCCGTGAATTCCTGGTCCACATCCTGCACATCGACGCCAACGCGGCCGGTAAATTCGATTCCGCTCTGCGCTGATCTACTCCGAGTCTTTCCAGTCGATCTCCACCATGATCTCGTTACGACGCAGGAACCAGGGGGTGAAAGGCGCGTTGTAGCGAGCGAAGACGGGGCTTCCCGTGGTTTCGACGCGGTCCACGGCAAGCGCGTCGAGGAGGCGCTTTTCGTGCTCCCGGTAGCGGTTCTCGCTCCAGCTTCCCGAGTAGCGGTGCACCGCCACGACCCGCTCCGGCCGCTGCACCAGGCGAACGTCGGGATTGTCGGGCTTCGGCAGTGTGTCCATCGTGTACTTGCGTTCCATGACGAACGCGTAGGTGTATGGTCCCTCACCATCACCGGCCTGCGCAGTGACCGGCGCCGTCATGTTCATGCGCACGCCCTTGCTCGACTCGACCGGGGCCGTCATCGCCATCTTCTGCTGCGGCTCGTTGTCCCCGAAGATATAGCCGGCGAGAACGCGAAACGCGGTATTGCCGGCCCGCTTGAAGTCCTCGTCCACGTCCACTTCGGCAACGATGTACGGCTGATAGCGGCGTACCTCGTAATACTTCGTTTCCAACAGAACCTCGTAGGCCGGTTCTTCGATTGCCATTGCAGCGTTTCCAGAAAGCGCGAGCAGCAGTAACAGGAGCCTGGCTTTGTTTCTCATGGCAGCATACGTCTCCGGTGCGTCGTATCAATAGTTTATCGGAGCGCCATCCCAGGCAAAAAAGCCGCCCGTGTCCATCGCGGTCAATCCGTCGATTACCGAGAGCATGCAGCCGACGGATTTTGCCGGCGAAAAGAGCCTGCCTTCGCGAACCCCGCGCTGGAAAGGCGCGGACAATGCCGTATCCACGGTCCCGGGATGCAGCGCTACCACGACGGCGTCCGGAAAACGACGCGCATGCTCGATCGAGAGCGTCTTGAGGACCATGTTCAGCGCGCTCTTGGACGAGCGGTACGATGTCCAGCCGCCGAGTCGATTATCGCCGATGCTCCCAACGCGCGCGGACAACGCCGCAAAGACTGTTTTGGCGTCACGCCGAAACCTCGGCAGGAAATGCTTCGCAACCAGGGCCGGGCCGATGGTATTCACGCTGAAGGCCTCCATCATGGCTACGGGGTCGATGTCGCGCAGCTGTTTCTCGGGCTGCACGTCCGTGCCCCTGTGCAGCATGCCCGAGCCCAAGCAGGTGTTGATCATCGGCGGCGGCGACTGCGGCTGCCTGCGCGAAGCGCTCAAACATCCGAGCGTCGAGCGCGTGGTGCAGGTCGACATCGACGAGCGGGTCACCCGTGTCTCCGAGCAGTACTTCGACTGGGTCAAAGAGGCGATGGCCGATCCGCGCGCCGAGTTGATCTTCGACG